>JAALLB010000247.1 GCA_011087745.1 Hyphomicrobiales bacterium
CGTATCATATCACACCAAAACATTCGGGTTTTGGAGTAGGATGGGTATAATGAAAAGCAGTCATTGATCAAATTGCTATTTATGTCTGCCTTGAGCCCTTAGCTGCTATTGCAGCTGCAAATTTCCAGATTTTAAGGCGAAGGTCTTCTCGTGACCCAAAGTGGTCATGTGAATTTCGAAATTCAATAGTGGGTTTTCAATATTTGCTGCTATAGCTCTTGGGCTTCGGGCCAAATTGTTGTGCGAAAATATTGGTTGCTTAGGCAAGTTATTGAGAAGTCAAAGCAAATAGAGCCGTTGTTAATTCGTTGAAACTACATGGTAAGTATACTTCCCGACATCTGCCGGAATGGGATCAGGACGTTTCCTCCGTTCGACGTAAATAGTTGCAGAACTGCCTTCTATATGTTGATAGCCTTCAATGGCGTCATAGAAATATTCTCCATTCACAATTAAGCATCGCATTGGGAAAAAAGGTCCCTCACAAGGAACCGTATTTGCAGAAATATCAAATCGTTCGCTGGAACTTGTTGAGATAGCTTTGGACTGACATCCAGCAAGCAAACTAATTGCTAGAAACAAAAAAATAGAAGTAATTTTCATAAAGTTTTCGGATCCAATTTCGCAAGTTCTGTCGGGTTTTCATATATACTTTCAAACAGTTATGAATTGCCTTCCGCTTCTTCGTCTGGTTGGTAAACCAGAAGATCAGCAGGTTGACAGTTAAGATGTTTGCATATTGCTTCTAAAGTACTGAAACGAAAGCCTTTTACTTTTCCTGATTTCAGCAGTGAAAGATTGGCTTCCGTCATTCCAATAACATTGGCAAGCTCACGCGAACTGGTCTTAGTCTTTACCAACATTATGTCCAGAGTTACTTCTATACCCATGATTGCCACCTCATAAAAACTGCTTGTTTTCTTCTTCAACCATCCATGCCCTATGGATAGCGTGTGAAACTGCAAAAAGAGCAATTCCGAGGATTAGTAAAATCACATCTGTATCGAGTGGATCCCAATCATACTCATATCCGCTATTGGCGTCTAATTGCATTGTCATAAGCAGCGGAGCCAATCCTGTGAGTAGATTGTAACCAATCCAAAATCCTATCAACCCAAGGGAGGTGTTGCGTAAATTTTGGGATAGCTTGAAAAAATCATGATTTCTTCCTCCCCTCAGCATCTGTTCAACATTCCAATAAGCCCAGCCAAGCGAGACAATTGCTATTAAAGAAAATCCAATACCTACAATAATTGTCCAAAGATGTGGACTGGGACCGAATTGGTAACTCCCAAAAAATCTTCCATAAATAGTGCTGGATCAGCAAATCCATAATACCAAAGCAAACAAAGGCTGATTGCATAATACAAAATGCTGGCGATCATGGCCAAGCGAGCAAGTAAAGTCAGGAACATTCCTAACTCCTATGATTGTTTAATGATGGATTGAGTAACTCAACCATATTGTAAAAGCAATAATAAGTTTCGTAAAAAATAAAAGTTTTTGTAAAACAATAAATTTTTAGCTTGCAATCATAAATTCTATGACCTATACGCTCCTCAAATCTTAAAGACCACGTCCTCAAGGAGCGCAATTATGAATAAAACAATCTATCTTCTACCGGCATTTTTTCTCTTGCTACCTGCATATACATCAACAGGTGCCAACTATCAGCCCATCGTAGATGGACCAACTGGGTATGCATTTTCCTCTGATTTGTCCCAATGCAAGCAACTCGCCGAGAAGCGAAAATATCTTAACGATGATGTCAAGACACAGGCTGTTGCTGGCGCTGTTGTGGGCGGGGTCATCGGAGCCATTAGCCATTGAAGAGGATAATTCAGAAGGCGTTGTAGCTGGAGCAATTGCAGGAGGCCTCATTGGAGCCGGTGCAAGAGCATGGGAAACCAAAATGAACGTAAGAAGATTGTTTAAACTGTATGGCTGGCCGCGGACATAAAGTGGTTGGCTAATAACAATAATATGGGTCCGCTTATCCAAGGATTTGAAAAATGGAAACACTAATAAACGCCCTGGTTTTTCTTGAAATAACCACGGCAGTTGTAACCCTGGGAGCAGCCATGCTTCTAACCCAGGAAGATAATACTGGACTTGTATTTTGAGAAATACTCTTTTTAAAACGGTCTGCAAAATTGAATTGTTTTTACTTATTGCAATAACATTGTCTGCCTGTTCGCTCGGGCAGCAGATCGCAATTTCTGTTATGAACAAACAAGATATGACCCAGTATGAAATTCGCGGGGATTGAATTATACTCAATGGCGAATTAAATACCAGAACGCCAAAAAAAATTAAATCTGTCTTGTTGGAAAACCTCGAGGTAAAAACCTTGGTTCTGGAAAAGATGCCTGGTTCGCTGGATGACGAGGCTTTATTTCCATTCGCACGTTGGATTCGGGCTCAGGGCTATAATACCCATCTCGAAAGTACTTCGGAGATCGCATCGGGTGCGGTTGACTTGTTTCTTTCCGGTGTTGAAAGGACCATGGAAAAGGGAGCAAAGCTTGGTGTTCATTCGTGGAGTGATGGAGACAAAGAGGCAAGTGAATATCCAAGGTCTCATTCCGCCCATTCGCTGAATGCAAGTTATATCAAAGCGATGCTCAACTCCGATGAATTCTATTGGTTTACAATCAATGCAGCGCCAGCAAACGCAATTCACTGGATGAATGAAGCCGAAATCAAAAAATATCAATTGCTCACCCAACCACTTTTGTAATGCAGCAACAAAGCCAAAAAGGAAATAAAATGGCCGCTAAACAATCAACATATGTGTATGCAATCTTAGCAGCTTTAGCATTGTCCAGTTGTAGTACACTAAAAGATGATGTTGAAAAATATCAGACTTACTCTTGCATCGGATTGGCAGAAGAAATTGGGCGTTGGGAGCAAAAACTGGAATCTGCCGAGTTAGACGGAGGTGTTGCAGTTTTGGGGCAAATCTTTGGAGATAAGGAAGAAAGAGAAGAAGCCGAACTTGACGAAACTATTGCTGAATTCGACGAAGATGATGCGCATGAACATCTTCGGGAGCTTCGCCGTATACAAGCCCAAAAACAATGCCCAAGAAACTAAGCCGTTTATCTAGTGCAAATATTTATGATGTTTTCGCTATACCCATCCTACTCCTAAACCCGAATGTTTTGGTGTGATATGATACGAAAGTT
>JAALLB010000248.1 GCA_011087745.1 Hyphomicrobiales bacterium
CTTTCGTATCATATCACACCAAAACATTCGGGTTTTGGAGTAGGATGGGTATAGACTCTTGCGTGAATTTATGTCGAGATAACAAACTTAGAAGGCAAAATATGACCCCAGAAAACACACCACCGGTATATCTTGATTATCTGAACCGTTTCGACATTGATGCACTTGGCATTACGGATGATGAAATTCTAAACTCAATCGAAGCGGCATTGATTGCTCAGGGACGAGGTGAAACTGAGATTGAACCGCGCACGCATATCAAACCGCGTGTTGGTGTTGAGGGTCATTTCAATGTTCTCAGGGGCTGGATTGGCGATGAGATTGATAGTGCTGGTGTAAAAGTCGTTGGGGATTTCGTTCCAAATTACCAGCAAGACCGTCCTTCCGAATATGGGCTACTTACGCTTTTTGATCCGCACATGGGTGCTCCAAAAGCCATTATTGATGCAACTGGTATTACGGAGATGCGAACAGGTGCAATTACTGCACTTGGAGCAAAATACCTTGCCCCAAAAAAACCCAAAATTCTTGGACATATTGGTGCACGAGGCACAGCTTATTGGAATGTTCGTTTGCTATGCCATCTGTTCGATTTTGATGAGGTGCGAATTCACTCTCGGCGAGCTGAAAGCCGAGACGCATTTGCTGAAAAGCTAGAAGCTGATTTGGGCCGAAAAATTACGGTGACAGAAGATTGGCAATCATGTATTGAGGGCGCTGATATCATTGTTGAGGCATCACGGCTTCCTGAACCAATGCCGTTATTAAAGACAGAATGGGTAAAACCAGGATCCTTGGCAATCCCTTATGGCACCATGTCTGCAGTCGAATTAAATCTTACCGACATCATGGGCAAAGTCGTAATGGATGACTGGGGTCAAGCAAATGGGGTATTCGGAGCGCTTCGAGCACATGTGGACAGCGGAAAACTCACTGCTGAAACCCTGCACGCAGAACTGGGACAAATAGCTGCCGGTTTAAAACCAGGAAGAGAGAATGGTGATGAAACCATTTTATTTTGGCATCGTGGACTTTCTCTCTCTGACATTGCTCTTGGACATGCAATGCTGCAGAAGGCAAAAAACATGAATATAGGACAAAGGCTTAGGTTCTTTTAATGTTAAAGCTGGATGGCAGTCGTATTTCGCTCAATGATTATTGCAAGGCTGTATCTGCAGCAACCAGACTGCAAGTAAGCAGATCCATTCAAGATAAGATTGCACACGCTCACAAGATAGTTATAAAAATTGCCATGGGTGATGAGCCGGTATACGGTCTTAATACAGGGCTTGGTGGCAATCTGGGATATCGCCTAAAGCCTGATGAAATTTCCGATTTCCAAATGCAAATCATTAAGGGTCGTGCTGTTGCATGTGGTGAACCACTGCCAGAAAGTACTGGTAGAGGCATTTTACTTGCCCGGATAATTTCTGCTGCTCAGGGATATAGCGGGATCAGCCTTGAGTTGTTTCAGCATTTGATTGCAGTTTTTGAGGCTGGCATATCTCCTGTTGTGCCAGAGTTTGGGTCCATTGGTGACAGTGATCTTTTGCAAAACAGTCACTCTGCACTGGCGGTTTTGGGAGAAGGTGATGTTTGGCTTGAAGGCAAGATTGTAAGCGCTTCTGATGCATTGAAAAAATCGAAACTTTCCCCACCACCCCTCAAGCCAAAAGAAGGTCTGGCGATGGTAAGTCATTCCGGTTTGACCGTTGCTTTAACAGCAAAAGCCTTGCTGGAAACACAGAGATCACTTGAAATGGTAAAATCTACGGTGATTATGTCCTATGAAGAGTATGGCGCTAATCAAAAAGTGTTGGATGATGAGATCAATAATTTGCGCCACTCCCCCTGCCATTTGAAAGTTACGCAATGGCTTCGAAAAAATCTGAAAGGATCGGAACAAAAACCACGCCGTATTCAAGAAGCACTTTCATTTCGTACTGTTCCATCTGTTGTAGGAGCAGCTCAACACGCGTTGGAGCACTCGATTTCGGTTTGGGGGGATGAGGCAAATGGTAGTTCAAATAGTCCTGTTGTGCTTGAAGCTGATGAAATGTATTCATCTGCCAACTTCCATACGCCAGCACTTGCTTTGTCAATTGAAGCTATATCGCTCGCGCTTGCGGGTGTTGCCAATGGTAGCGTTCAAAGAATGCAGCGGATAATGAATTCGGAACTATCCGGCCTTCCAAAATACCTTTCTCCAGTTGGAGACGGATCAGCTGGTTTTGTGCCATCACAAAAAACAGCCTCCGCATTGAATACGGAGATTAGGCACGCGGCCTTGCCGATAACATTTAATCCGGCGCCAATTAGCGATGGCGTTGAAGACATGGCACCTAATACCCCTGCTGCTGCAAAAAAGCTGTTGCGACAATTACATCCTTTTAATCTTTTGTTTGGATTGGAGGCATTGATTGCCTGCCAAGCGCTGGGTCTCAGGAAGCCAGGCAATAAAAGCGAGCTAACAGCTAAGCTGCACAAAGCAATTCGCTCAGAAGTATCCATGCTTATTGAAGACAAGCCTCTGGGCCAGGATATAAACACTGTTACGAAAATATTGGTTTCTGAAACCAAGCTGTCTTGCTAATAGGATTATGATTTTTCCATTGCGGTCAGAACTTCATCTAATGAGCGTATGGCACCTGTCTGCAAATACTCCATTGCCCTCAAAGATGCATTGTGAGCATCGAAACTTGAACCGCCCATACAATCTTCTATCACACGGCAAAAGTAATCGCCCTGGTGCCCATCTACAAATGTGTAATGTACGCAGACATCTGTCAGAGCACCAACCAAAATTAATGTCTCAACCTTCAAGCCCTTGAGCAAGATTTCCAAATCTGTCCCATAAAATGCAGAGTAGCGACGTTTTGGAATCAGATAATCGTCTGGTCTGAACCCCAATTCCTTTTCGGCAATATCGGTTCCTGGATCATTGTCCAGACAGTGGATGTCTTCGTCGCCATCCAGCTCACGCCCAAAGTCACTTAAGTTTTTACGATGTATTTCCTGTATGAATATTACAGGGATATCGCTCTCGCGTGCTTTATCAATTGCTACTCTAGCCTTGAGCATGCGATCTTTAAAACCATCCATATTAGGAATGAAACGGTCTTCACTATCATCGATCACAGTACTAGACGCTATTGGATAAGGCGTTGAATTGATTCATAAATGTGA
>JAALLB010000011.1 GCA_011087745.1 Hyphomicrobiales bacterium
CACCGACAACTTTCGTATCATATCACACCAAAACATTCGGGTTTTGGAGTAGGATTGGTATATCCAATAATTATAATCTGTTATTCATAACAAATGGTTTATTTTGCCGGATTTTTGGGGGTATTTGCGTTAATTTAACGTTGGGGAAGATATGATGGTAATCGACAAAATTAGAGGTTGGCTGGATCAAGACAAGTCTGTTCGGATGGTTGCGGAAGATATTCAGCTGACCAGTGAGCTTATTCTGCTGGTTCGAATGATGTTCGCAGATGGTACCTTAAGGCCGCAAGAACTGGAAAATTTCAAGAATATCTGCAGAATAGCATTTGATATTCCAGAGGAAGATGTGCCGAAAGTTATCGAGTATCTTCAAGACTTTGGGTATGAAACCAGTGTAAGTGATGCGGTTGCAATGTTTGAGGGTATGGAATGGGAGCGCAAAAAGACGTTGCTTGTCCATCTATTGTCGATCGCGAAGTCTGATAACCTTGTTCACGATAATGAGGCAGAACTTCTTCGCCGCATTTCTGATCTTCTTGGCGTTACCGCTGAGGATATTGCCGAGCTGCGCAAAGGCTAACTTTTAAAGCGTCGCATTTTATGTGTTTGATGGCGGGAAACCGTTTGACCCGAATAGCGGATATGCTTATCGTGGCCTTTAATTGATGATGCCGCAATGAATGGCTGAGAAAGACTCCGGTGCAGTTGACCCAAGTAGGGAACTAAAACGGAAATCATCGTAGATGGTGGCTTTGCAATCCGTAATGCTACTGCTTTCTCTTCCCAATTTTTCGTGCATATCGCCTGATCAAAATGGAGCAGTTCATGTTGCGAACGTTGATAATATTTAGTGGTGCTTTTTTAACATCCCCGGCTTACGCACACTTGGGGCATGTTGGAGAACTTGCAGGTCATGCCCATTGGGTAGGTATTGGAGCAGTTGTAGTGGCTGGCGCACTTGCTGGTGTCATTGACAAATTAACTGAAAATAATGCTGATCAAGATGGTCTTGAACAAGATGTTGAAGAAGAAATGGAGCTTAGTGATGAAGCTCCGGTTGAAGGGTAATTGTTATGGCCGAAAAGCTTGGTATCATGGTCTGTGGCCATGGCAGTCGTAATCAAAATGCAGCAAAAGAGTTTTCCAAGGTAGCAAAGGGCTTGAAGGAACTTTTTCCAACAACACCGGTTGAATATGGATATCTGGAGTTTTGCAATCCGGTGATTCATGCCGGTTTGGACAGCCTTCGCGATCAAGGTGTGACAAGGGTTCTAGCTGTACCAGGCATGCTATTTGCAGCGGGCCACGCGAAAAATGATATCCCATCAGTGCTTAATACCTATGCAGCGCAAAATCCGAGCATGTCGATTGAATATGGGCGTGAGCTTGGTGTTGATCTTAAAATGATCCGTGCAGCTGCCGAGCGCATTCAAGAAGCTATTGATGCATGCGAAACACAAGTCCCAAACCATGAGACGCTCTTGATGGTTGTAGGACGCGGGTCTTCTGATCCGGACGCAAATTCCAATGCCTCCAAAGTCATGCGAATGGTTTGGGAAGGCATGGGCTTTGGTTGGGGTGAGACCTGTTATTCAGGTGTTACATTCCCGCTGGTTGAGCCAGGTCTAGAGCATGCTGCCAAACTTGGTTACAAGCGGATCATTGTATTTCCGTATTTCCTTTTCACTGGCGTTTTGATCAAAAGTATCTACTCTTATACAGACATCGTTGCAGCACGGCATCCTGACATTGAGTTTGTTAAGGCCGGTTATCTCAATGATCATCCGTTGGTACTGCAAACTTTTCGTGACCGCGTTAACGAGATTGTTGACGGGGCGGCAGTGATGAACTGCCAGATGTGTAAATATCGCGATCAGGTATTGGGATTTGAGGATCAGGTTGGACTGGCGCAAGAAAGCCATCACCACCACGTCGAAGGTATTGGCGGCGGATTGGAAAACTGTCCGTGCAAGGGTGATTGTGATGCATCCTGCCGTGAGGAAGAATTTTGCAAAGAGCATGATCTCCCCTGGACCCCGCTCCATACGCATGAACATTCCCACGACCATGATCACGGCCATAGTCATCACCACCATCCATATCCACATGCGGACCATCCACACGGCCCTAACAGCATGAAGAAAACTAGGCTACGCAAATGAGCGTAGTTGAGTACATCAAGGACCCCGCAGAGATTTATCGACAATCGTTTGCAACGGTTGAGCGCGAGGCCAAGCTTGGGGAATTGCCCGAAGAAATGCATCCGATAGCTACACGGCTCATTCATTCTTGCGGGATGATTGATGTAATTGATGATCTGGCTTTTTCCAAAGATGCTGTTCTGATTGGGAAACAGGCCTTGGAAAAGGGCAGGCCGATTTATACCGATGTGGAAATGGTAAAAGCTGGTATTATTGAAAAGTTTTTACCTGCAGAAAACCGACTTGTTTGTACTTTGAACGATGCCCAAGTGCCAGATCATGCAGTGAAAATTGGCAATACTCGTTCAGCAGCCGCGGTTGATTTTTGGGATGATCTTGAAGGCTCTATTGTTGTTATTGGCAATGCACCAACAGCGTTGTTTGGAATTTTGGAGCGCGTTGAAGAAGATGCACCAAAACCTGCGCTAATTATAGGAATTCCAGTTGGCTTTATCGGAGCAGCTGAGTCAAAACAGGCACTTAGCGAGAACTCTTCAGGTTTGGAATTTATTACAGTTTTTGGAAGGCGCGGTGGTTCTGCCATGGCTTCCAGTGTTGTAAATGCGCTTTGTATTGGAGTAAGTGCATGAGTGTTTGGCTTGATATAATTGGCATTGGTGAAGATGGCGTAGACGGGCTTTCCAATTCAGCTTTGGAATGTTTAAAGAATGCTGAAGTGATTGTTGGTGGAGATCGTCACCATACTCTGGCACCAAATGAAACTGCAAAGCGAATTGCCTGGCCGTCGCCTTTTGATGCGATGATTGATGAGATCAAATCACATCACGGCAAGCGGATTGTAATTTTGGTAACGGGTGATCCACTTTGGTATTCTGTAGGTGCCCGGATATTGAAAGCTATTGCGAAAGAAGAGGTTAGGTTTCATCCTCAATTGTCTGCTTTTCAGTGGGCATCGTCTCGCATGGGGTGGAGCTTGGCTGATCTTGAAACCTTGACCATACACGGCCGTGCCAATAGCCAGATATTACCGCACCTGGCTCCTGATGTTCGGATGTTGATTTTGACACAAAATGCGGAAAGCCCTGCTGCTGTGGCAAAACTTTTAACCGATAGAGGATTTGGAGCTAGTCGAATGACTGTTTTGGCTGCAATGGGCGGTGAGCGTGAAGAGCGTTTTGATGGCGTTGCAAGTTCCTGGTCTCAGCAAGTTCCTGATTTTCATACGTTGGCTGTTGAGTGCCTAGCTGATGAAGATGCCAAATGGCATTCACGCGTGGGTGGCCTGCCGGATGAGGCTTTTGTTCATGATGGGCAATTGACCAAGCGTATTATGCGTTCAACAACGCTATGCGCACTCGCGCCATATCCAGATGCATTGTTGTGGGATGTTGGCGCTGGCTGTGGTTCCATCGCAATTGAGTGGATGCGAGCCGCGCGTGGAGCACGGGCGATTGCGGTTGAGCCCAATGAAAAGCGCATATCCATGATAGGCGAAAATGCTCTTCAACTTGGTGTTGAAAAAATTGAGATTGTGCAAGATGAAGCACCGCAAGCTTTGCAAGGACTGGAAGAACCTGATGCGATCTTTATTGGCGGTGGTTTAACAAGCGATGGAACGTTTGAAGCTTGTTGGGAAACTCTGCGCGAGGGTGGGCGATTGGTGGCCAATGCGGTGACTATAGAGAGTGAAGCAAGGTTGTTTTCCTTATGTGAAGAATTTGGTGGTGACTTGTCACGCATTAGCGTTCAACAAGCTGAACCCGTTGGGCGTTTTAAGGGGTGGAAGCCGTTTATGCCCGTAACGCAATGGTCAGTTATCAAGCGGAGTGCCAATAAATGAGCGGGATTTTATACGGTATAGGGGTTGGGCCAGGGGATCCGGAGCTTATTACTTTGAAAGCGCACCGGATTTTGCAAAATTGCTCTGTTGTTGTTTACCCGGCACCTGATGATGGGGATAGTTTTGCGCGATCTATCGTTGCAGAGTATCTATCACCTGAACAAAAAGAAATTCCAATCGTTATTCCAATGCGCGTTGAACGATTTCCTGCTGCAAATGTCTATGACGAGAAAGCGAAGGAAATTGCGGTTCATCTGAACGCGGGTGAAGATGTTGTTGTGCTCTGCGAGGGGGATCCGTTTTTCTATGGATCTTTCATGTATTTGTTCGAGCGATTGTCCAGTGATTTCAAATGCGAGATTGTGCCAGGAATTTCATCGCTGATGGCATCAGCGGCAGCGCTTCAAAGACCGCTAGCTGCTCGAAATGATGTGCTGACAATTACGCCTGCACCTTTGCCTGATGATATATTGCTAGAGAGATTTAATTCAGGTGATGCAATTGCAATCATCAAGATTGGTCGTCATTTTGCCCGGATAAGGAAGCTGATTGAAGAAGCGGGACTGTTGCATCGCGCGGGTTATCTGGAACGGGTATCTTTGGACAATCAAAAAGTCATGCCGCTTGCAGAAGTTGGGGCAGACAAGGCGCCTTACTTCTCGATGATTTTGATTTATAAAGGTGCTGAAGACTGGATCAAGGGCCTTGAGATGCCAAATACGGATATTGTGATGAAAGGCAAAGCATGACGCCCAATATCATTATACTTTCTGATGGTGCTTACGAGGTTGCCAGTAGGATAAAATTAGAAATTGGCGGTGTAATTCAAGGACTTGAAGGGCGCTGCTCCAAATCTGATTCCAGTTTTTCTGATGTGCGAATTCACATGCAGAACTGCTTTAAGGGTGGTGAACCCGTTGTTGCAATCATGGCTTCTGGTGCGATTATCAGGCTGTTGACTGATGTGTTGGTGGACAAACATTCGGAGCCGCCAGTTTTAGCTATTGCAGAAGATTGCTCGTCTGTTGTTCCTCTTTTGGGTGGTCATCATGGTGCGAATGAATTGGCCAAACAATTGGCTGAAGCACTTCATTCCCATGCCGCTATTACGACCGCCGGTGACTTACGATTTGGGTTGGCTCTTGATAACCCTCCAGAGGGGTGGACGCTGGTTAATCCTGAAAATGCAAAGCCGGTCATAGCGGCACTTCTTGGCGGGGAGGATGTGCGTTTGCAAGGTCGGTATTTAAATGCTGCCAAGTGGTTGATGGAAAGTAATTTGCCGCTGGATGACGATGGAGAGTGTGTCATAAGCATCTCAGAGCTAGAACGTGAGTATTTGCCGCTTGAGCTCATGTTCCATCCAAAACGGCATGTCATTGGTGTTGGTTGCGAGCGTGATACGACCGCTAAAGAAGTAATAGATCTCATAGAAAAAGTATTGAGTGAAAATGCCATACCAAAAACCTGTATTGCAGGTATTGCCTCAATCGATTTGAAAGCCGATGAAACGGCCATTCATGAGGCAGCAGGTTATCTTGGTGTGCCGGTGCGTTTTTACTCAGCGGCGGTTTTGGAAGAAGAAACGCCTCGCCTTGTCCATCCTTCGGATGTCGTTTTCGCAGAAGTAGGTTGTCACGGCGTGTCTGAGGGGGCTGCACTTGCAAGTGTAGGCAAGGATGGCAAGCTGGTTATTCCGAAAGTAAAATCAAAAAGGGCGACCGTTGCGATAGCGCGTGGCCAGGAGATTATTGAAATGAGTGCATTGGGGCAAAGCCAAGGTCGGCTTTTAATTGTGGGGATTGGACCAGGGCAAGAGGCATGGCGCTCTCCTGAAGTTACCCGTATGGTTCAAGAAGCAACGGACTTGGTTGGTTATTCTTTATATCTCGACATTATTTCGGAGATTTCTGAAGGGAAAACCCGCCATGATTTTGATCTTGGCAAGGAAGAAGACCGTGTTCGTCATGCAATGGAACTTGCAGGCGAAGGCAAGGATGTCGCGCTGGTTTGTTCTGGTGATGCCGGGATTTATGCCATGGCGACGCTTGTGTTTGAATTGCTGGCTGATGGCGGGCTTTCCGATGCAGCGTCACGTATCGCTATTGAGGTTTCTCCTGGAATTTCTGCACTGCAGGCTGCGGCTGCCCGTGCGGGCGCACCATTGGGGCATGATTTTTGTACGATATCGTTATCGGATTTGCTCACGCCGTGGGAAGCAATCCAGATGCGTGTGAAAGCTGCTGCAGAAGGCGATTTTGTGATTGCATTTTATAACCCTGTTTCAAAGCGCAGACGCACCCAGCTTGAATATGCAAAAGGTGTGTTGCTTGAGCATAGGCCGGATAATACACCCGTTATATTAGCAACCAATCTTGGCCGTGAGGGAGAGTTGGTCCGGGTAGTGCCGCTAGCTGAACTTGATATCAATGAAGTTGACATGTTGACGGTCGTCATAGTTGGTTCGTCTGAAACAACGACTATTGGTACAGGCGATGGCAAGACTTGGGTTTATACTCCGCGTGGATATTCCGCCAAAGAAGGAACAGGAATTAGTACATGACCGTTTATTTTATTGGTGCCGGCCCAGGTGCGCCTGACTTGATTACTGTTCGCGGTCTTCGATTGATCGAAAATTGTCCTGTTTGCATGTATGCAGGTTCGCTTGTTCCGGAAGAAATCGTTGCTGCTGCGCCTGACGGTGCAGAAGTTACGGATACAGCGCCACTCAATCTGGATGAAATCATTGAAATGATCCGGGTCGCTGAAGAGCAGGGCAAGGATGTTGCCCGTGTTCATTCTGGTGATCCGGCAATTTATGGTGCAACTGCTGAACAAATGCGCAGGCTGGACAAGCTTGGTATTGACTATGAAGTTGTACCCGGGGTGCCAGCATTTGCAGGCGTTGCAGCAAAATTGAAAACTGAACTGACCTTGCCAGAGATTGCGCAAACGGTGATTATAACCCGTACAGGCATGAAGGCTTCTTCCATGCCAAAGGGTGAGCAGTTGGAAATATTGGGGCAATCCGGAGCAACGCTAGCCATTCATTTATCTATCCGCAACCTGGTTTACGTCCGTGAGGCGTTGGAGCCTTATTATGGTGATGATTGCCCGGTGGTAATTGCCTATCGAGCAACCTGGCCAGATGAACTCTATATCCGTACAACTTTAGCTGAAATGAAAGATGAGGTTCGCAAGCACAAGATTACACGCACCGCGCTTATTCTTGTGGGGCCTGTATTCGGCGAAGTTAACTTCCGTGATAGCGATTTGTACAATGCCGATTATGCCCACGTGCTCCGCAACAAAGGCAAAAAGAAAGCAAAAGTGAAAGCTTAGATGGCTTTTCGCTTTTAGGTTGCAGCTTTAATTTTGGCCATGGTCTCCTTCACATCGCCCTTGATGAGAAGAGATCTTTGACCTGATAGTTCTACCGTGCGGTATCGTTGTCTTCGCCGTAACTTACCATCATGATCTCATCTGCATTGACGAAGAAAATTCGGCCCGACGTAGTTTTCTCAAATTCACAAAATCTTGCCATTTGGTTTTTGCTCCTGTTTGTGAAAAGAGCCTAGGCTTTTGTGTTCGTTGTGGATAGGTTGTTTCGGGTTGAATAAGCTTTATACAGGTTTTGTTGCTAATTAGTCTTAAAAGTTTCTAAATGTCTTACTGGAAAAGCATCTCTCCGTTTACCCTTGCCGCCTTGATCATGGGTATTGGCATTGCCGGTATTCCGTTAGGCGATACGGCTGGAAAACTGATGTTTTTACATACGTCCGTTGACCCTATTTTCATTGCCTGGAGCCGTTATGGCATTGGAATTTTGCTTGTTTAGCTTGCTTACGCGGGGCGGGGTTTTGATTATTCAACGTTTATGGATTGGCGGTTATGGCTACGATCCGTCTTCGTAACTGCTGCTGTTGTTTCAATTTTATATTCGCTTTCAACGGAAACTCTAGCCAATGCATTTGCTGCCTTTGTTCATTGGTCCAATCTTTGCCTATTTTGGCGCTGCAATTTTTCTCAAAGAGGAAATCACCTGGTTTAGGACCATTACACTCTTATGCGCGTTTGTGGGTGTATTGATTGTAGTAAGGCCGGGTGGCGGGATGTCCTCTGGATTGTTGTTTGCACTGATGGGCGGCTGTTTTTATGCGGCGTTTCTTGTTTCTACGAGATGGCTCAGCAGTGCATTTTCATCTCGCAGTCTATTATTTTCCAATATTGCAATGGGCACGATCATCATGACGCCCTGGGGTATTTCGAGCGTTCCTGAAATTGATCTGGAGATGACCGGATTGATAATTTGGAGCGCAGCCGGGTCCGCATTTGGAAACCTTGCGATTGTGCTTTGCAGTTCACTTGTTGATGGCAGCCGAATTGCGCCGCTAATTTATCTATAGGTTGTCTATGCAACGCTGTTTGGAATTTTATTCTTTGGTGATTTTCCAGATGAATGGACTTTGATTGGGCTGGCAGTTCTTGTTACATCAGGATTTGCATCGTTCTTTGCTCAAAAGCGGTGATTAAATATCTCTTGGATTTAATTGAGGCGAGCCGTTTTAGTGGTTTTCTGCTTCTCGTATTCTATTCATAACGCGCTGATTAATGGGCGATTTTGTATTGTGCCTTTTCGCAAGTTCAATGATTTTTCCCTGAAGTTCGTCAACTTCAGTCTTGCGACCTTGTTGAAGATCTTCCCACATCGAAGACCTTGCGTATGGGTCAATGCTCAACATTTGTTTGGCGATAATTTTAAACAATGGCGTTGGCAGTCTTAGAATATGAGGGATCAGCCAGGCTGCTACCGGTGAGGGTGGTTTTGTTTCAATATTCGCAGCTTTCAGCACCATGAGTGCTTCGCTCATTTGATTGGCCATGATCTTGCGCCAAGCTTTCTGTGCCAATTGATCCAACAACGGTAAGCCGGATAGCGCATTAAGGGCATTGTTGAGGTTTATGAGCAATTTGCCCCATTGAACCGCTTGAATGTCGCTGGATTTTTCAAATATCAGGGGGTGTGAGGTGAGAGGCTGAGCCAGTTCATCCATGCCTGCTTCGATAACAATGTTGCCGCTGGTGCCACGGTGAAAACGGCTATTTTCTATCTGAGCGACATTGAAAGGCACCATGCCCGCCAGAACTTCATGGGTTCCCAATATATTTTTCAATGTAGCTGTGTTGGAAATGCCATTTTGCAAGCTGATTACTGTTGCTGAAGGTTTTGAGTGTTCAGCAATGAGAGAAGCCATTTCGGACGTTGCACTGCTTTTTACCGTCACAAGAATGATGTCAGCTTTTGAAAGGCACTCAGGAGAAGTGTGCAGATCAAGTTGGTCAGGATCGATGTTGGTATCAAGGCCAGTATAATCTGTCAGATGAAGTTCATTTGCCTTGATCTTTTCAATCATACGTTCTCGAGCCAGGAAACTGACTGTATGTCCTGCGATTTGCAGTAATCCGCCAATGAAAAACCCAATGCTGCCAGCGCCAGCAATCGCAATTTTTAGTTTTTGGCCTGATTCAGTCATCTGCTTACCATGATAACCGGGATGTTCATGTTTCTTGCAGCTTCGATTTTGGCATATGCACCCGAGCTACCGGAGTTTCGGCATACGATGTGGGTGATGGTGTTGGATTTTAGTAAGTCTTGTTCTTCCTGCCAGTCGCGTGACGGCATCCCAAGTAGAATTTGGTGGTTGGGGAGGGGCAACTCTTTGTCTGGTTGGTCAACCATACGGACTAAAAAGAATACATCATCCCGGGTTTTGAAAAGATCGATGTATTGGCTCCCCAATGCCAGTAAGACCCGTGCATTTTTGGGAAGTTCATCGCGAGCTTCTTCCAGGTTTTGAACTTCAATCCAGTGATCGCCCTCGTGTTTTTGCCAAGGCTCTCGAGTGCGAGTTTCCAAATTGACATTTGCTGCTTTCGCAGCTTCGATTGCATTGGCTGAAATCTGTTTTGCAAAGGGATGGGTGCAGTCGATCAAAAGCTCTATCCGGTTTTCCTGGAGGTAACTAATGAGACCGGTGACGCCGCCAAACCCGCCAATGCGGGTATCGCCCTTTATTGGGTTAGGTTCTTTTGTTCGGCCTGCCAAAGACGAGGTAACATCATGTCCATCTTCAACAAGTTCGCCGGCAAGTTTTGCTGCTTCTTTGGTGCCGCCCAAGATCAGGATTTTCATTATTTCCAATCCGTTCTGGCAAGCAATTTTCCATCTCTGGCAAAGATCATCACTTCAACTTCAACGGGTGCACTCCGCAAAATTTCCAAAGCTGCTCCTTGCGCTCTTTCGGCGACAAGAAATGGTAAATCAATCCCGCTTTCTTGAGTCAATTCAAGCACTTCCAATGCGGTGTTGGCATTTTGAATCTGTGCTTTGATTTCCTGATCTGACAGCGGTTGTGCCAAATCAGCAAGCCAGTCAAAGTCCACCGGGCTTCTGCCAGAATGTAAATCCATGGCGCCTTGAGCCAGCTTTGTGAATTTTGCAAACCCGCCAGCAAACGTGATTTTTGGAACCGGGTTTTTGCGTAAATACTTTAGAAGGCCGCCAACAAAATCGCCCATATCAAGCATTGCGATATCCTCAAACTCATGAAGTTTGCAGGCGGCAGTTTCGGAGGTTGATCCGGTCGCGCCAAGCACGTGGGTTACACCTTGTGCCCTTGAGACATCGATGCCGCGATGAATTGAATGTATCCAGGCTGAACAGGAAAATGGATGAACCACCCCGGTGGTTCCCAGAATGGAAATGCCGCCTAGTATTCCAAGGCGCGGGTTCCAGGTTCGCTCTGCAATTTTCTGGCCGCCGGGTACAGAAATGGTGATGGCAATGTCTGGTTCAAAGCCATGTTCCATGCACAAAGTTTCAACAACTTCTGTCATGAGTTTTCGAGGTACGGGATTAATGGCCGCTTCGCCTTTTTCAATCGGTAAACCGGACTTTGTAACTGTGCCGACCCCATCTCCAGCGTGAAAGGTGATGCCGCTGCCTTTAGGGCCAAATTTTACCCGGGAAATGATGGTTGCACCATGGGTAACATCAGGATCATCCCCCGCATCCTTGATGATGCCAGCTTCAGCGTAATTGTCGTCTGATTTTTCGCTATGATATTCATAGGCGAGGGGAAAAGAGGGGGTGTCGCCTTTAGGCAAAGAAATGGTGACAGGATCAATAAAATCAGCTTTAAATAGAGCAGATAAAGCTGATTTTGTGGACGCGGTTGCGCATGCACCTGTCGTCCACCCTCTTTTGAGGGGACCAGCTTGTTTATTATCAGGTTTTTGTGTGCGGGTGACCTTGCTCATAAAAGCGTTATAGGTGAAATTGGTCGAATGAAAAAGCAAGATTTCATGTCTGAACTACCAGTCTTTGAAAAAGGGCAGGTTTGGCTTGTGGGCGCTGGGCCGGGAGATCCTGGATTATTGACGCTTCATGCGGCCAACGCGATCCGTCAAGCGGATGTAATTGTTTATGATGCGCTGGTAAATGATGCTATCCTGGATTTGGCAAATGATGATGTCGTTTTGCATTATGCAGGCAAGCGCGGTGGCAAGCCTTCCCCCAAACAACGTGATATTTCCTTGCATCTTGTTGAGTTTGCAAAAGAAAACAAGCGCGTGTTGCGCCTAAAAGGCGGCGATCCATTTGTTTTTGGCCGTGGCGGCGAAGAAGCTCTAACACTTGTTGAGTATGGAATTCCGTTCCGCATTGTGCCTGGTATCTCTGCAGGAATAGGCGGGCTGGCTTATGCGGGTATTCCTGTGACACACCGCGATATCAATCATTCTGTAACCTTCCTGACCGGCCATGATGCATCTGGCCTGGTGCCGGATGCTGTGGACTGGGAGAGTGTTTCCAAAGGATCGCCGGTTGTTGTGATGTATATGGCGATGAAGCATTGGTCGAATATTCGGGACAGGTTTTTGGATGCTGGACGCCCTGCAAGCCAACCTATGGCCTTTGTCTGCGAGACAACGACTGACCGGCAACGGGTTTTGGAGACCACTATCGGCTCTTCACTGGAAGATTTAGCAAAAACCGATATCAAGCCACCTGCAATTGTTGTTGTGGGAGAGGCAGTGCGGTTGCGCTCGGCACTGGATTGGCTTGGTGCCATGGACGGGAAAACCTTAGAGTCTGATCCTCTTGGCAAAAAACTAAATCAAGAAGTCGGATGACGGTTCCAACGAAAAATGGGCTGTTAATAGCTTCCCCGTCTTCTGGCAGCGGGAAAACAGTTCTAACATTAGCACTTCTACGTGCCCTTAAGGATAAAGGGCTTGATATTGCATCGGCAAAAGCTGGTCCAGATTATATTGATCCTGCGTTTCATGCACTTGCTAGTGGTCATCCGTCGGTTAATCTTGATCCCTGGGCAATGACCCCGCCGCGGTTTGCTGCTCTTGCGCAGCGGCAAAACAGAACGCATCTTTTGGTTGAAGGAATGATGGGGCTTTATGATGGTGCTGCAGATGGTACTGGCTCTGCTGCAGAACTTTCCAAAGCGTTAGGTGTTCCGATTATTTTGATTGTTGACGCAGCCAAGCAATCGCATTCGATTGCAGCGCTTGTGCGCGGGTTTCGTGATCATGATGACAAAATCAAATTGGCTGGCGTGATCTTGAATAAGGTTGGCAGTGTCAGACACAGGAAGATGCTGGAAGACGCCTTGGAGCAAATCGGGGTTGATGTTTTTGGCGTTATTCCGCGAGACGACAGCTTCTTGTTGCCGGAACGCCACTTGGGTCTGGTCCAGGCTGGCAAAACGGATGATATTGAAGCTTTTATTCAACAGGCTGCGGCAACGCTTGCCAAAACCTGCGATTTAAAAAAGATTGAAGGGTGTTTCAGCCCGATCCGTGAACGTAAGCGGCAAGGTTCAATGCTGAAGCCTTTGGGGCAAGATATTGCGATTGCTCAAGATGAAGCGTTTTCCTTTATTTATCCTCATCTTCTTGAAGATTGGCGACAGCAGGGAGCTTCCCTGTCATTTTTCTCTCCACTTGCAAATGAAGCACCACAAACTGGTGTGCATGCAGTATTTTTACCAGGTGGCTATCCTGAACTTTATGCAGGGCGACTTGCAGCAGCAGAAAATTTCAAATTTGCAATGTCGATCGCACGGGACCGCCAGACGCTGATTTATGGTGAGTGCGGCGGATATATGGTTTTAGGTGAGGGGATTGTGGATGCAGAAGGCACCAGCCACGAAATGACTGGCTTGCTTAATCTTGAAACGAGTTTTGCACAAAGGAAATTACATCTTGGGTATCGCGAACTTGCTGCTGAGAATTTTGTTTTTGGTGATGCGCTAAATGCCCATGAATTTCATTATACCACTGCACTGAAAGAGGAGGGCACGCCGCTTTTTTCCGGACATGATGCCTTGGGATCTGATCTTGGTAAAATCGGCTTGCGTAATGAAAATGTTATGGGCTCATACATGCACATCATAGATGGGCAATAATAATGACTGCAGTTTTTCACGGCGGCAGGCTTGATGCTGCGGTCTTCAAGTATGGTGGTAGTCGTGAGGATTGGTTGGATTTATCAACCGGCATCAACCCAAGTGCATTTCCCATATCTGAGGTCAATGTTGCATCATGGCAACGTTTGCCGGATGAAGCGGCGCAAACAAATTTACTAACAGCAGCAAGAAATTATTATCGTGTTCCTGAACAAGCGGGTCTTGTTGGCGGGAACGGGACGCAGGCCATCTTACAAATCTTGCCCTTCATAATGGTGCCGGGAAAAGTCGCAATAGTTTCTCCCACTTATGAAGAACACAGGCACAGTTGGGAAGCAGCTGGGCGCAAGGTACTGGCGGTTAGTGATTTGAATGAGGCTGCCCACGCAGCTGAAATTGTCGTCGTTGTTAATCCGAACAATCCAACAGCAGTAACCTACCAACCTGCTGAACTTATGGATGTTGCAAAAAAGCTGAATGACAAATCTGGCTTTCTGATTGTGGATGAAGCTTTTGGCGATGTAATGCCGGAGCTATCGGTCGTCCCGCAACTGCTTGATAACATGATTATATTGCGCTCATTTGGAAAGTTTTTTGGCCTTGCTGGCTTGCGACTCGGATTTGCGATCAGCAATCAATCCATCACTGGAAAGTTGAGTGCCAGACTTGGTCCTTGGAGTGTTTCTGGTCCTGCACTGGAAATTGGTGCAGCTGCGTTTAGTGATACAAATTGGGTTAAAAATACGCGAACCCAGATCAAGCAGAATTCAGAAGATCAGATTGAAGTCATAAAGGCATGCGGGCTTGAATTGACCGGAAATGCCGGGTTGTTTATGGAATTCGAGCACCCGGATGCTTTGAGACTGTATGAAGCTTTGTGCCACAAACATATTTTGGTACGTCCATTTGCCGAAAGAACGACCCGATTGCGTTTTGGTCTTTGCAAGAATATGGAAGAGCTTGAGCGGTTGGCTTGGGTTTTAAAAGAGAATGTTTGATCCGCTGTTCATATTATTGTTTGCACTGGTTCTTGATTGGTATTTTGGAGAACCTGACGCCTTGTGGTCGCGGTTGCCGCATCCCATTGTGTTGTTTGGCAAGGCTGTTTCCTTCGCCGACAGGCGTTTGAACAAGTTTTCTCACAGTGATCAGGAACAATACAAAAATGGTGCGCTGGCAATTTCTCTACTGCTGTTTGGCGCGCTTATGTCTTCCTTTCTGATTGAGAAAATAGTCAGTCACCTTGGCCTGTTTGGGTTTTTCATTGAGTTGTTTGTTGTTTTTGTTCTCCTGGCGCAAAAAAGCCTGGTTGATCATGTGGAAGCCGTTGCAACGGGCCTTAAGGATGGCGGTTTAGAAGGTGGACGTAAAGCCGTTGGGATGATCGTTGGACGTGGTCCAGGCAGTCTTGATAAATCAGGCGTTAGTCGTGCGGCCATTGAAAGTCTTGCAGAGAACTATTCTGATGGTGTTCTTGCTCCGGCCTTTTGGTATGCGGTCTTTGGTCTACCGGGTCTGATTATTTACAAAATGATCAATACGGCAGATTCCATGATTGGCTATCGTAATGAAAAATATCTGTGGTTCGGACGGATAGCTGCTCAAATTGATGATCTTGCAAATTGGCTGCCGGCACGGTTGTCGGCGATCTTAATTGCAATTGGCTCTGGGCTTTTGGGCGGCGTTAGTCGGTTTAAGTATTCCCTTATTGTAGCTCTACAAGATTCAGGCCTGCATCGATCACCCAATGCCGGATGGCCAGAAGCTGCGATGGCCGGCGGTGCTGATATCGCACTGGGTGGCCCACGAACCTATCCTGGTGAAGTTGTCCAACAAGCCTATTTGAACAGCTCCGGCAAAAGAGATCTCGATGCAGAAGAAATCACAAGGACAATTAAGATATTTGCTTTGGCCTGTTTCACACTTTGGTTTTTTATTGGTGTTCTGGCGGTAGTATTCTAACAGGCTCTGCGTACGGTGGCATGGCGTCAAAAACCTGTTTGAAAGTCAGTCCTTCCCAAGCCATTTGCGTTGCACGAATAACGCCTGCATGACAGACAATAGCTGTTTCCAGATCTGCCAGTTTCAATGCTTCCAAAACTCTTGCCTGGACATCTGCAAAACTTTCACCCCCCGGTGTTGAGTTGTTCATTGGATCTTCCAGCCATTTTTCAGATTTGGCTCGGTCGATCTCTGCCCATAGTTGGCCTTCAAATTCACCCATGTTCATTTCCCACAGGCGTTCATCGTAGGATGGGGTTAAATCATGACGATCGGCGATGGAAATTGCAAGCTTACGACACCGAAGTGCAGGGCTGGCGATAACGCGTTTAACGATTGGTGTGACTTTGACCGCGTTTGCGATTTGTTCGTGGCCAATTTCGGCAATGTCCAGATCAGTTCTTCCATAGCAAGTACCCGTTGGAACGTTTGGTGTTGGGTGGCGCAAGAAAATCAAGACCATGCTCCTGCGAGTGTTATGAGTATTGTGATTTCTGCAATTTGCTCCAACGCACCCAGCCCATCACCAGTATAACCGCCAAGACGGTGCTCCAACCGCTTTAAGAAGAACCATGCGATTAAACATGCAAGAGCCAGGGCAATGATGCCCCAATGCCAACCCAAAACAGCTGCAATGCCAAATGCGATTGCCATAGCAATCATGAAACCCGACTTGGGCATGTCATTTGCCTGTTTCCCCAAGCCATCTGGTCTTGCGTAGCTGGAAAACTGCATTGCGATAGTCATCACAGAGCGGGCACCAGAATTACAAATCAGGATTGCCAATATACCAGACACTGGTCCCAGGCTGGCAAGAGCTGCCCATCGCAAACCAACACTCAAGACAAGAGCCAAACAGCCATAGGTGCCAATTTGACTATCGCGCATGATCTCCAATGCACGTTCACGGTCTGATGTTGCACCCAATCCATCAGCGCAATCAGCAAGTCCGTCTTCGTGCAATCCGCCTGTGATTAGTAATCCGCAGCCGATTGCCAAGCCTGCAGCAATTGTTGCTGGCAAATATAGGCTTGCTACAAACCATACCAAAGCGGGTGGGATCGCAATTACGAAACCTGCTACTGGAAACAGGGCGGCCGCTTCACCCAATTTAGCATCATGGTTTATTTTGCTCCCGAGGCTGTCTGGCAATGCAATGCGTGAAAAGAATGCAATTGTTAAAGCAAAATTTTCAATGAATTTTTCCACGACGTGACTATTCTTCCTTGCCTGAAACGTTGGCGCTTTCAAAAGTCGCCATCTCATTTAGCATGGCACACGCATTTCTAAGAAGTGGATGAGCCAACAATGCTCCGGAACCTTCACCGAGACGGAGTTCAAGGTCAAGTAACGGTGTTGCATTCAATGCAGCCAACATGGCCTTATGCCCCGGCTCTTTTGATTTATGTGCATAGATTACATTGTCTGATAGTTCAGGGTGCATGCGTAATGCGCACAATGCAGCAGAAGTTGCTATGAAGCCGTCAACCAAAACAATTGCGTTTGCTTGGGCGGCACCAATAAGAGCACCTGTCATACATGCAATTTCCAATCCGCCAAATGCGCACAGTGCATCCATTGGTTCCAGTTTGCCTGATCGACGTGCTGCAGTTTGTGTTAGAATCTCTAATTTCTTGTTGACGCCTTCTCCATCAAGTCCGGCACCTGACCCAGTTAAAATATCAAGAGGGATTTCCTCAATGGCATGGGATAGCAGAGCTGCTGATGAGGTGTTCCCGATACCCATCTCACCTAGTGCAATAACCCTTGTGCCGACGGAGACTTCATCGCTGGCAAGCTCTTCGCCAAAAACCAAGGCTGCGCTTACTTCTTCCAAGGTGAGAGCATTTTCTTTTAAGGCGTTCCGCGTGCCCTTGCGAATGTTTGCGCGATATAAATCAGGATGGTCCGGTAAATCACCAATGACACCCGCATCCACGACAGAGATTTCCAAACCATTTGAACGGGCAAAAACATTTGCGGCTGCACCGCCAGCCAGAAAGTTCAAAACCATTTGAGCAGTAACTTCACTTGGCCAGGCAGAGACACCTTCTTCTACCAGACCATGGTCGCCAGCAAATAGTAAAAGCCTTGCAGGGTCAGCTACCGGAGTGTCGGTTTTTTGTGCGATGGCAATTTGAAGTGCAAGCTTTTCAATTTCACCAAGTGAACCAGGTGGTTTGGTTTTCATATCAATGGCTTGTTGAACTCTTTCAGCTCTGTCTTGGTCAATTGTCATGCTAATTTTTATCCAATTTGTACGGCTAGCATATTCATAACTAAAGCTGTGTGCATCTTCCATACGTCATTTTATGAAACCCACACGTCATTTAAGGTTGATGTTGCTGCCTAGGAGTTATCAGTTTGTCACAATCGAAAAACCTTATCATCAGAATGGCTCCGATAATTTTCGTTTTCCTATGGGCGACGGGATTTCCAGCTGCAAAATTTAGCACTACCGATGCAGAGCCGTTCACGTTTTTGGGTATTAGATTTGCCATTGCTTGCGTACTGTTAAGCGCAATTGCATTTTTAATTGCAAAACCCAAGCAAATTGACTGGACACAATATTTTCACTCCATGGTTATTGGCGTTTTGATGCACGGCATCTATTTGGGCGGCGTCTTTTATGCTGTTTCCAAGGGGATGCCAGCTGGCATTTCTGCATTAATTGTAGCGCTCCAGCCATTTTTTACAGCACTCATCGCTTGGGTAGTTATGGGCGAGAAGTTAAGTTTGGTTAGAGTTCTGTTTTTTGAACTGGCGCTGTTTGGCGTCTTCATGGTTTTGTTTCCAAGTTTTGATATTGGAGATGCAATTCCTGGTATCAATGCGGAGACATTTATTGCCGGATTTCTTGCAATTTTTGGCATTAGCATCGGAGCGGTTTATCAGAAGAATAGCGTGACCAGTCTCAATTTATGGCTTGGTACAAGCGCACAGTTTTTGGGAGCAGGGTTGTTGATGTTGGTGTTGTCAATATCGACGGAAACTCAACATGTGGTCTGGACATTAAATACGGTATTGTCGCTTGCCTAGCTCGTGATTGTTTTATCAATCGGCGCAGTGGCGCTGTTAATGTATTTGATAAAAATGGGAGATAGCTCGTCTGTTGCTTCTCTTTTATTTTTAGTTCCTGTTGTTGCTTTCGCAATGACCTGGATTTCGTTTGGAGAAGCAATGAATGCGGTTCAGATTATGGGTGGCCTGATAGTTGTAGCCAGCGTTGCTCTATCCAGTAAATTTGGTTGAATTGCAGGCAAAAAAAGCCCGCTAAGTTTAGCGGGCTTTTGTGCTCTTTAGATTTTGGATTACTTGGTAATACGAATTGCAGAGATTGATGAAGCAATTTCTTGAAATGTTTCATCCAGGTTTGCACCATCCGCCTCGTGGAAGAATTGAACACCAGAAATTACATCTGTGTTATTGATTTTACCTGAACCAGCGCATGCTTGCATTAAATTTTCAGTATTCTGGTCATTCAAATCATATACAATTGTGTAAATTGACACAGTACTAGACGCTATTGGATAAGGCGTTGAATTTTTTCATAAATGTGATTCT
>JAALLB010000249.1 GCA_011087745.1 Hyphomicrobiales bacterium
GCCTAAAGAATCCAATTTTCAACCGCAGTCAAACTTCAAGCGCGATTCCCCTGATTCAGTGGATGATTAAACGGGGTAATTGCCGAGATCGCCTTAACAGGTTCCCGTTTCGTATAAATTTTACGCTCTTTTCCATTGTGGGTTAAGTCACAGGAAAAAATTTCGCTATCATCCATTAATGATTGATGCGAAGCGAACTGATAAACATCCTGTGCTCGCTTGGTCTCATAGATCGCGTGTTGGTGACAAATGCCAAGTTCCAGCGTTAGCCATTTGGCAAGATCATCACGGCGCTCACCAATTAACTCACCTGTCCGTTGCAAAATCTTGCTACGTTCATACCGCGACAGTTTCGACTTGTAGGCAGCAGCAATTTCGAATGCCTTGCGAGCATGTTCTGCAGTTCCCGCTGGCACTGTGCCAATGACTTCATCAGTATAAGGATATTTAACTTCAACGACCTTGTCGGTGAAAACTTTTTCACCGCCAATTCGCATACCTTCGTGTCTGATGTCTGTTTTGTTAGACATGATATAAAAATCCTTAATTAAAGTGCTGCTGCTTTGGCAGCATAGAAAAATGCATCAAAGTTACGCAGATCAGGAGCTCCATCCAAATCCAGCGTACGGTTTACAATGAATGGAACAGTTTGTTCATGCAAGCCACCATGAGAACGAAGCGGTTCCTTCAACGCTGCCAAATCATGACGATCCTCTGATGTCCCAATGGTTACAGTTTCGCCGGAGGTCAAAACAATGTCGCCGATCCTATCTGCTGGCAATCCAAATCGCCCACAAGCTTCCTCGCGCCCACAGACAAATTCTATGCCTTCAATTTTAGCGAGACGATCTATGATGTCCTGACGGTCTGCATCTTCTGGCAAGTACATGGTAGCAAATGAGCCCAGCGCGCCGTGGTGAACCACGTAAGGGTCTGTTATTGGCAATATTATCCGAGCCTTTGCTTCGCCAAGCCATTCATCCATAAGGTCTTGAACATATACAACATTTGGCGAGCCATCTGCATGATGCTTTGGCTTCATACCGTGATCACCGGTAATTACAATTGCTGCACCCATCTCGTCGAGTTGTCCAAGATATTTGTCAAAATTTTCGTAAAATGAATTCGCAACCGGTTCACCTGGCGCATGTTTGTGTTGAATAAAATCTGTGGTGGTAAGGTACATCACATCAGGCTTCCATTCAGCCAGTAATTTTACACCTGCAGCAAAAACAAACTCCGACAACTCAGCAGAATAAACTTCCGGCACTTCCATGCCAGTCCATTTACTACCATTATCAATACCATGTTCTGCAACGGTGGTTATATCTGAGCGTTCAGCAGAAAAACAAATTGCGGTGTCATTTTCAAATGTCAGTTCCGCTCCTAATAGAGCACGCAACTTATCCTTGGCAGTTACGATGGCAACTCGCGCACCCGCTTCCTGGAACTTGTGGAAGATGGTTGGCGCACGCAAAAATCGTACATCGTTCATCATGACTTCAGTTTCTGTCTCTGGGTCGTAAAGGTAATTCCCACAAATGCCGTGAACGGCTGGAGGACGACCGGTTGCAATCGACAGATTATTCGGATTGGTAAATGAGGGAACAACAGAATGAGCCAAACGGTTGGTTCCGGTTTCCTTTATCCGCTTCAGATTTGGCATTAGTCCAGCACTGATAGCTTCATCCAGATAAGCCGGTTTACAACCATCAAGACAAATTGCGATCGCGCAAACTTTTGGCGCCGCATAAGTTCGATCGTTCACGACCAATGGTGAGAGTTTTGACATTTTTTTCCTTTTTGAATTCTTTAAGCTGCCAGCTTGGCACGCTCTTTTAAGGCTGTTTCGGGAGGAGACGCATCAGCTACGCCCATTTCTAAAAGAGTTTCTTTTGCTGCCATGACAACATTTCGCATAACATGTTCATCCATTTGACCAATACAACCCACGCGGAAACTATCCACCACAGTCAGTTTTCCTGGGTAAATAATGAAACCCTTGCCTTTCATCAAATCGTAGAATTTTGAAAACACAAAATTTGTATCGGCGGGGCAAAAAAACGTAACAATAATGGGCGATAACCAGCGGTCTCGCAACAGAGTTTCAAACCCAAGTTCGCGCATGCCATCAACCATCACATCACGGTTTTTCTCGTAACGTGCTCCGCGACCCGCAACACCGCCTTCCAATTCGTGCGCCTTTAAGGCCTCTAAAAATGCTGCAACAACATGGGTGGGCGGAGTAAACCGCCACTGTCCCGTTTTGTTCATAGTTGCCCATTGTGCGTGCACATCCATACTTAGGGAGTGGCAGTTACCTTTGGCCGCTTCCAGTTCTTCTTTTCGAGCGATCACAAATCCAAATCCAGGAACACCTTCGATGCACTTATTTGCAGAAGATACCATCGCTTCGTAACGGATTTCCTCATAATTCAATTTTACCGCACCAAAAGCACTCATGCTATCAACAAGCAACTTGCGACCAGCGGCATAGACAGCTTCAGAAATCTCTTCAACAGGATTTAGAATGCCGGAACTTGTTTCACAGTGAATTGCAAGCACATGCGTAATTGACGGATCAGCTTCCAGTGCGGCAGTTACTTCATCGCCGCGCGGCGGAAAATAGTCACCTTTGTCAATGAACACGAGATCTCGCCCGATATATTCAACCGTTTCAGCAGCACATTTTCCATAGGCACCATTTGCGAAGACGAGGACTTTTCCGTCTTTTGGAACAAACGAACCTATCATGGCTTCAACCGCAAAAGTTCCACTTCCCTGTATGGGAACACAATCAAGTTCACCTTTGGTATCACCCGTTAATGCCAGCAATCTTTTTCGCATATCTGCGGTCATTGCACTAAAATCTGCATCCCACGAACCCCAATCACGGAGCATGGCTTTTTTCACATCATAAGAAGTGGTAAGTGGACCCGGCGTTAACAAGAATGGTTCACCCAATCTAGGGGCCTCTATCTTTATTTCTACTTCATTTGCCAACTTTGCGCTATCAGACATCTGACTAATCACTTTCACTTTTAGGCGTTCAATGATGGAACTTTGAAGCAGGGCTTACTATTTGTAAAATCGCTAAAATAGATTGTTATACCCATCCTACTCCAAAACCCGAATGTTTTGGTGTGATATGAT
>JAALLB010000250.1 GCA_011087745.1 Hyphomicrobiales bacterium
CAGGGCAATCCAACTCGGATACACGATGGCGCAAGATGTGTGAATCGAGTAGGCACGCGAGGTGGGAGTTACGATACCGATCGTACCAGGTATTTTGCCAATTTATAATTTTAGCAGGGTATGTGAAATGGCAAGTTCTTGCGGAACTCACATTCCAGAGCATGTTCATAAAGTTTTTGCAGACAGTACGGTTTGTGGAGCATCCGATTTGGAAATAGCTTCTGAACTATTAAAAGCTCAGGTTTATGACCTTGCTTATGCTGGTTATGAGTCAGTTCATATTTATACGCTTAACCGTGTTCCACTGGCAAAAGCGGCTGCCGATGCATTTTTGGATGCGCATGAAGAGCTCTCTCGTCAACGTCAGGTCGCCTGAAGTTGATAACTGCAGCTGGGTAGTCTGGTATTTATTGCCCCCCAACAAAACCAGACGCCCCAGCTGCCACATTTTTCTTTCTAAAGGTAGCTGACGATTTCAAATTCAATGTTGTCGTTATCGCGAAAATAGAACCGTCTGCCAGGTTCATAATTCCCGTGGGAAAATGTTTCATATCCCTTGGCAAGAATTTTTTCTTCAACCTCATCAAAGTTATCTACAACGATGCCAATATGATTCAAACCGCCGAGCTTATCATAGCTAGCTTTGTCCGAGATCGCTGGGCTACCTTTTGAATATACAGCGATGTAGTGGGTGTCAGATCCCACATGGTAGGTGATGCCATTGTCGATCGCATCACCATGCCAGCGGATTTTCCAACCAAAAATATCGCATAAAAAATCAGCTGTATTTTTTGGATCGCTTACGGTTACGTTGACGTGTTCTATAAATGATTGGGTCATGTTATTTTCCATTTATTAGTTGCGAGTAGGGCGTTTTTGTTGTGATCTTGCTACTTTTTGTAACTCTTTTGTAGCAACTTGGTTTCGGGGCAATTTACTAGCCCAAGTGATATCCGCACGGACAATGCCTATGTCTCTTAGGTTTTTATCACTTAAAAGCTGTAATTGCTTAAGTGCTGCGCGATCTGCTCGGTGTTCCCGGCGGGTTTTTTGCCATTTACCAATTCTGGTGAACAAGCGATTTGCTGCAAGCTTGGTTATTTTTAAGTAGCCATCATTTGTCTTAGCGAATTGGATTGTTGTTCCATTTTTCATATTCATGATTGAACTCCATCTGTTGGTTGTTTGACATCTGATGGAAGTTAATCCAATTTCTAAACCTAACTTGAGGTCAAGGTTTATTTTTTGGAGGTGTTTTATGGCAGTAACGATCAATATTTCAATCGGTCGACTCGCAGAACGAACTGGCCTTTCGGTATCAGCAATCAGATATTATGAGACCCAGGGACTATTGTACGTTGAAAGAAGCAGTGGAGGGCAACGTCGGTTTCTGCGTTCTGATATTAGGAGATTGTCATTTGTTTTGATTGCCCAACAAGTAGGGTTCACAATTGAGCAAATCCGCAATCAGCTAGAAACATTGCCTGACAACCGCACTCCGAACAAAAAAGATTGGAGTCGTATGAGCCGCGGATTTCAAACCCTGCTTGATGAAAAAATCAACTCATTGACCGAAATGAGAGAGCGTCTGGATGGCTGTATCGGGTGTGGATGTTTATCACTGGCCAAATGCAATTTATACAATCCAAAGGACCGAGCTTATACAAAAGGTTCAGGGCCACGATACTTGTTTGGTGACAAGCCAGAAGAAGATGCGAGCTAGGTATAAATATCTCTCATCAATTTGTTTAGGCGTTCCAACTGCCTCGTTCTTTCAGCCACTCAGCAGATTTTTTCATACCGCCAAATGGGAAAACATGGATTTGTTTTATGGCAGAATTGCCTGATAATGCATTTTCTTCAATCGGATTGACGATTTCATCCGGATCAAATCCAGCGGCCATAGTCATGATGGCTCCGCCACGCTTTTTAAGGAACGAAAGTGAATTGCCAACACCGCACATTGCAGCAAATTTAATGAGTGTCGTAATTTTTGCCGGACCCGCCACACCCAGGTGAACCGGTAGGTCAATGCCGTGGGCTGATAGTCCGTTTGCCCAGTTTGTGAATTTTTCTGCATCAAATCCAAATTGGGTTACTATCCGCAGTTCGATGTCACTTCGGTTATGAAATTCTTGCTTTAATTTTAATGCTTCGATTGCAACTTCATCAGAAAAATCTGGTGAGCCCTCTGGATGACCTGCGACACCCATGTGCTTTATGCCATATTTGTCAAAGAAACCAGTTTCCAGAACTTTCATTGATGCATCAAATTCACCGGCTTCTTTTTCAAGGCCACCACCAATAACCAGGACATCAGTAACGCCGGCTTCTTGGGTCATCATTTTGATGCGGGTTTCCAGTGTTTCTTTGGTTGTTAATCTGCGTGAAGCAAAGTGGGGCACAGCTGTATAACCCATGTCGGTTACACGTTTTGCACCTGCACTAAGTGTTTCCGCGGTATCTGTTCCAACATCAGTGATATAAACACGTGTGCCAGATGGAAATAGGCCCTCAAGATCTGGGCTCTCGACTGCTTGTTTAGGCGAAATTTCGATTGATGCTGCAATCTTACTCATTTCAGGATTCCTTACCGTCAGATTTTACCAGCGCAACTAGGCGCTGTTTGTCATACTCAGTTTCTAATGCATCTGCTGCTTTTTGTGCTTCTGCCTCTAAATCATCGCTTACTTCCACAGGATCTGCACGGCGCCATTCTTCCAGATAGTCGTCTGTTTCAGCCGCACCGGTACGCATCGCACACATATCAATTGCTTCTGTGAAACGCAGTGATAGTTCACGTTTTGCGACGTTTCGACGGCCAGCTTTTACAATGACCTGGGCTGGAATATCGCGCCAATAAACAATTTGTAGTTGTGCCATGATTTGTCCTTTGGAATCTGTCTCAATTTCCTAAATATCATTCCTGACAATGTTTAAAAGTGGTATTTTGCGATGCGTTAGGCGCGACGTGTGTTATATGAAAAACGGCGGCGAGTATTGGTATGTTTTGATGATTTGTATCAAGGTAAAAGTTAGGTGTGCGTATTCCAGTGACATTGTGCCACCATTTCCAATCCTGATTGTGCCACCGATTCCAACGGCATTGTGCCACCCCTAAATTTA
>JAALLB010000251.1 GCA_011087745.1 Hyphomicrobiales bacterium
ATGCTTTCGACCTGTGGGCCGAATATACTGCCCAAATGGTAGCATAAAAACCCCTTAACCGCACTTTCTCATTCAACGTTCGGTAACTTGGCAATACCGTCAGAACGAATAGTAGCCAAATCCACCACACTGCGGTTTAGCATCGAAATGTTATTACTGGAATCTTTGCTCGGAACGACTTCGATAACGAGATTTGCAGAATGCCGGTCAACGACATCGGCTATTTCTACCATTAACTCATATGAATCAGAACGGTAAGGACCTGAAGCAATCTTCAAGGTGACAACACCTTGGTCCTGATAAAGATAAAAGTACCCGGCAAACCCGGATGTGATTAGAAGTACAACCAAAACCCAGGAAATACGCCTATAGACAGCGCCAAAGCGCCGCCTTTGATTGGCAATGCGCTGTCCATCAATCAAATAATCTTGCTTCTTTGCCACCGCAATTAGCCCTAAAAAATTAACCCAAGCCAATTTAGAGCATATTTAAAGTATTGGCGAGTAACATATTAGTTTTTATTGCGGGCAGCCAAAGTGCGCAACCGAAGTGCATTAAGACGAATAAATCCATGTGCATCTTTTTGATCATATGCACCTTGATCATCTTCAAAGGTTACCAATTCCTCTGAATATAACGATTTATCACTTTCGCGGCCTGTTACAATGACGTTGCCCTTATAAAGCTTCATGCGAACTTTACCTTCAACATGAGCTTGGGAATGATCGATTGCAGCCTGCAACATTTCGCGTTCTGGTGAGAACCAAAACCCGTTATAAATCAATTCCGCGTAGCGTGGCATCAATTCATCTTTAAGATGAGCTGTACCGCGGTCCAGTGTGACTGATTCAATCGCACGGTGAGCGGTTAGCAATATTGTACCGCCGGGTGTTTCATAAATACCGCGTGATTTCATGCCTACAAAACGGTTTTCAACCAAATCAAGACGGCCAATTCCATTGTCATGACCAAGCTTGTTAAGTTCAGCAAGCATGGTAGCAGCTGATATTCTCTTGCCGTTCAAGCCAACTGCATCGCCTTTTTCAAACTCAATTTCAATTTCGGTTGCAACATCAGGCGCATCCATCGGCGAGATGGTGCGTTGATAAACATGCTCTGAGGCTTCCAATGCAGGATCTTCCAATACCTTGCCTTCTGAAGAAGAATGCAACAGATTTGCATCAACCGAGAACGGTGCCTCGCCTTCTTTATCTTTCGGCACTGGAATTTGGTGCTCTTTGGCAAACTCAAGCAAATCAGTACGAGATTTAAACGACCAGTCACGCCAAGGTGCAATTACCTTGATGTTTGGATCAAGCGCATAGGCAGATAGCTCAAAACGAACCTGATCATTACCCTTGCCAGTTGCACCATGTGCAATGGCGTCTGCCCCAGTCTCCCGTGCAATCTCGACGAGTCGCTTGGAAATTAACGGACGGGCAATTGAGGTACCCAACAAGTACACCCCTTCATAGGCAGTGTTTGCACGAAACATTGGAAATACAAAATCAGAAACAAATTCCTCACGAACATCCTCAATGTAAATTTCCTTGATACCCATCATTTCTGCTTTTTTGCGAGCAGATTCAAGTTCTTCACCCTGACCAAGGTCAGCAGTAAAGGTTACAACCTCTGCTTCATACTCGGTCTGTAGCCACTTTAAAATAATGGAAGTATCCAAACCGCCGGAGTAAGCAAGAACGACTTTATTGATTTTATCTTTAGCAAGAGCCATGAAGAATACCTTGAATGTGGTTTTCACCGTTATGTGCGAGGGCGCCAAAAAACGGATTGTCTTTGAGTGAATTTGAGGGTTGTATAAAGTAGAAATGTTTGCGTGTGAACCATCATCAACGCATAACAGCCATATTAGTTTTTGCAAGGTTAAATCAAAGGCAAAAAATGGAATTCCTACCTTCTATCCCCGTTCTCACTGCTTTCACAATTGCATCACTGATTTTAACTTTAACACCTGGTCCGGACATGACCCTTTTTGTGGGTCGTGCATTGAGCCAGGGGCGTGCTGCAGGTTTGGCTTCGCTTTTTGGTGCATCAACAGGTGTCGTAATTCATACGCTCCTTGCAGCTTTCGGCATCTCTGCCTTAATCCAGGCATCCCCAAATGGCTTCCTGGTCTTGAAAATTGTAGGTGCGCTTTATCTTTTGTGGTTGGCAATTCAGGCGATCAGAGAAGGCTCTTCGTTCAGCATTGAAGAAACCAAGTCCAGCCCAAAAAGCCTGGCCAGCAATTGGCTTACCGGCATTGGCATCAATATGCTCAATCCAAAAATCATTCTGTTTTTCATTACGTTTCTGCCGCAATTTATTTCATCGCAAGATCCCAATGCAACAGGCAAGATGATTTTCCTTGGCTTCTATTTTATCCTAATTGGAACATCATGTTGTGTGGTGATTGTTTACGCAGTTGATAAATTCGCCTACATGCTCAAGAAAAATCCAAAGGTAACCCGAGCGATCGACTACCTATTCGCTAGTGTTTTCTCGGCTTTCGCCATCCGTATTCTGTTCACGGAGCGCGGGTAGTTTACTCTGCCAATTTCCAGCTCCGCGCCCTGCAATCAACCAATAAAAAAATGCACCGACAAAGCCCATCGCAAGCGTGACGATTAAGGTACCCTCACCCGGTATCTTGCCTGGCGGCAGCTGCGTAAAAACTACAAACAAGGCTGATGCACCGCCCAAAAGCAATTGCGCAACCATCCCTTGCCAACGCATCATCTCGGTGACCGCAATTGCAATAATCACTGGTAAAAGCGCCAGACTTGCAAGTTTAAAACTCGTTAAAACCCCCACTCCAAACGTTGCAATGGCTAACACCGCATAACCCCAATCAGTTTCATCCAGTTTGGCATAATTTTCCGGGCCTAAAACTTCCGCGAACATGCCGGTGGAAAGGCCAAAGGCCAAAATCATAGATGCGGCCAATAGAGCGATCAGCAAGGCAAAACTGATTACAATCAAACGCCAAAGAATGGAAAGGATAAGACTCATTGCTTTAGAATAACGTCAAAATTCATTCTTAGATATACCCATCCTACTCCAAAACCCGAATGTTTTGGTGTGATATGATACGAA
>JAALLB010000252.1 GCA_011087745.1 Hyphomicrobiales bacterium
AGGGCAATCCAACTCGGATACACGATGGCGAAAGATGTGTGAATCGAGTAGGCGCAAAACCTGAGGTTTTTGATGATGGTTTAAAGGATGTTGTTTCCCATTTTCAAAAGCGTCATGGGTTGGACGTCGATGGCGTTGCGGGACCTGCAACAATTAAAGCCATGAGCCATTCGGTTGAGTACCGGGTTCAGCAGATTGTAACAAACATTGAACGCTGGCGTTGGTTGCCGCGTGAGCTTGGCCGGAGACATGTGTTTGTCAATCAGGCAGCATTTCAGCTTCATATTCGGGACGGTGAAAACATTGTCGACAGACGCAAAGTCATTGTTGGCAAGGAATTTCACAAGACACCGATGTTTTCTGACCGTATTCGGTATGCCGAGTTCAATCCGACCTGGACCGTGCCGCCATCCATAGCTGGCCGTGCAATCTTGCCAAAACTAAAGCAAAATCCGGGTTATTTGGCAGCTAATGATTATCAGCTTTATACCAGTTGGAAAGCGGGTGCGCCTGCGATGAGCCCAGCCACTGTTAATTGGGATGGTGTTAACCCAAAGCGTTTCCCATATCGTATTGTCCAAAAACCTGGCCGGAAAAACGCCTTGGGACAGGTGAAATTCATGTTTCCGAACAAACATGCGGTCTATCTTCATGATACTTCACACCGCGAGCTCTTTGCACGATCTCGCCGAGCTTATTATTCGGGATGTATCCGGGTTCACAAACCGATGGAATTTGCTGCCAAGCTTTTTAGTGAAAGCGGCGTTTCACGCAGTAAAATTCATACTATTCTGGATACCAAGAAGACGACCCGGGTGAACCTGAAAAAAGCAGTGCCGGTGCATCTGGCATACTTTACCGTTTGGGTGAATGATGCCGGCATCCCGAGCTTTTATGAAGATATCTATCAGCGCGACAAGCTTGTTAGCAATATTCTATTTGGCAAGGTTTGATAAATCTGATTGAAGGGTAACTTCAGGTTTAACTCTTCAATCGGGAAATCCATGCCGCGCGCGCTTATGTTTCAAGGTACAGGTTCTGATGTTGGCAAGACGGTTCTTGTCGCGGGGCTTTGTCGTGCAGCGAAACGGCGCGGTATCAAGGTTGTTCCGTTTAAACCTCAAAACATGTCGAACAATGCTGCGGTTGCCAGGGCCAACGTCGGTGAAGGTGAAATTGGACGAGGTCAATGGCTGCAAGCCTTGGCTTGCGGAGTGGAGCCCACCGTTCACATGAACCCGGTATTGTTAAAGCCTCAAGATCAAATTGGCAGTCAGGTTGTTGTACAAGGCAAAGTTTGGGGAAATGCCAAGGCGCGCGAATACCTGGCGCTAAAACCCAAGTTATTAGAATCGGTTATGGAGAGTTTCTCACGTGTCGGCGAAGATGCAGATCTCATATTAATTGAGGGAGCTGGCTCACCTGCGGAGATCAATTTGCGTGATGGCGATATTGCCAACATGGGTTTTGCAAGTGTTGTTAATGTGCCTGTTGTATTGATTGGTGATATTGATCGCGGTGGGGTGATTGCCTCGATTGTTGGTACGCATACGATTTTGCCTGATGCGGACCGGGAAATGATTGCAGGCTATTTGATCAATAAATTTCGCGGCGATATCTCGCTCTTTGATGAGGGTTTGAAATCCATTACAGAATTTACGAATTGGCCTTCGTTCGGAATCTTGCCCTGGGTCGATGCAATTGGTCGCTTGCCTGCGGAAGACAGCGTTGCGCTTGATAAATTGAACAGGCAAGCTCAAGAGGGTTTTAAGATTGTCGTTCCTGCAATGGGGAAGATTGCAAACTTTGATGATCTTGATCCTTTGCGGGCAGAAGAAGGCGTTGCACTGCGGTTCATTCGCAAGGGTGATGCTTTCCCTCAAGATGTGGACATGATTGTGCTGCCGGGCTCAAAGTCTACGATTGCCGACATGCAGGAGCTCAGAGCCAATGGCTGGGAAGCTCCAATTAAAGAATTTGCCTCAAACGGTGGGCCCGTGGTTGGCATATGCGGCGGCTATCAGATTTTGGGCGAAAAGATTACGGACCCATTTGGTCTTGAGGGTGATGTTCGCAAGATTGACGGGTTGGGATTGCTAAAGATTGAAACAGAACTGCAGCCGGAAAAAACAGTGCAAAATTCGGCTCCGCATTCCCTTGAACATGATTTGCCCCTTAATGGCTATGAAATCCACATGGGAGAAACAACCGGTGAAGACTGTAAGCGCCCGATGATTGATTTTGGTACTCATGTGGATGGAGCCATCTCAACCAGCGGCAATGTGCGTGGATGTTATCTTCACGGACTGTTTGGCAGTGATGCCTATCGCCAGGCGATGCTGCAATCTGCAGGTTTTACCGGCAGCAGCGATACGTCCTATATGGCGACAGTAGAACAGGCGTTGGATGAATTGGCGCAAGAAATGGAGCGCTGGCTTGATATTGATGGACTGCTGCAGATGGCTAAAGACGCGTAAAGATTGACAGAAGCTTACAGATGTTCTTAATTTGTTCTTTTATCTGGGAGTTTTGAAGTTTATGCTTGATGCAAGTTTGGAAGAAGATTTGGCAAAGTTTTTGGTTGTGGCTAAACGCCGAACTTATGCTGGATTGGATGATGACGCTACTGTTGAGAATCCATTACTTGCTGGAAGCATGCAGCTTGAGTTTCATGACCAAGACTAGATGTATAGAGACATCTATCAAGGAATGTCATTTTTTACCGGGATTGAAACGGTCTGCTTCAAACAGAACCCAGTGTGGGCGATGAGTTATTCGGGTGGTGCCTTACCTGATATTACAGCAGATGAAACCAATCATATTTATGCTTTTTTACGCTCTGCCTTATTGTTTTGTTGGTTTCAGAGGAACTTCCATTTAGAGGGCCGCTTGAACATATTATGGGTGATACTTCGTATCGTATGGATATTGACGGGACGCTTGGCCGTTTTAAGGGTACTGAAGAAGTTTTGATTGCTGATAGTCGTAAATATCAACTTTCATTTGCTGGTGGTTTTATTCAATAAAGCTATTGTTCACAGTACTAGACTCTTGATCTGAATGCGTTGGTGAGTTTAGGTTTTGAACGCT
>JAALLB010000253.1 GCA_011087745.1 Hyphomicrobiales bacterium
CAAAACCTAAACTCACCAACGCATTCAGATCAAGAGTCTAGTACTGTGATCATCGCCTTTAAAATTAGCTTCGAGTGGACTTCAAACTCGATATGAGCAAACATAATTAGAGTATACATTTTTCTGCCCGGCTACGGGCTTTGCTCAGTACGGGGCAAATGAGTTGCTCTGGCAATAGGAGCAATTTATATGGAACAGTCTCTCCATAGAATCACATTAAAACCTGCGGCATTGTGTGCTGAGCTCAACGCGATACAACAACTCGACAGAGCATCATGCATCAGCCGTTGGCGTAAGGTTCACAAAACACAACCACCCCCTCACCTTTCATTACAATTCATGCGCAAAGCATTGCTGTTTGAAGCACAGGCAAAGGTTTATGGCGGCCTTTCGAAGCCGGTTCAGCGCACATTCAAATATGCATTGTATGCAGATGGCAAAGGACCAAATGCATTTAAAAAGCCAAACACAACGCTTAAACTTGGCACCCACTTAGTTAGAGAATGGAATGGCAAAACTTACAGAGTAGAAGTTATGGAAACTAACTTTCGTATGAAAGGTCGTGAGTTTGCATCATTGAGTGCCATTGCCAAGTATATTACTGGTGCACATTGGTCTGGACCACGGTTCTTTGGATTGGGAGCCTAGTAAAATGAAGAAAATACGATGTGCCATCTATACGCGTAAGTCATCTGAAGAAGGGCTAGATCAAGACTTCAATTCTCTTGATTCTCAACGTGAAGCTTGTGAAGCGTACATCGCCAGCCAAAAACATGAAGGCTGGGCACTAGTACCAAAGCATTATGATGATGGAGGATTGTCTGGTGGTAATCTTGAGCGCCCTGCCCTTAAAGAATTAATGACTGACATTGATGAAGGGCGTATCGACCAGATTGTTGTTTACAAGATTGATAGGCTGACGCGATCTTTGTCCGACTTTGCAAAATTGGTGGATAGGCTTGATCAGCAGGACGCCTCTTTTGTTTCAGTTACCCAGTCATTTAACACGGCAACAAGTATGGGTCGTTTAACGCTTAATGTGCTTTTGTCTTTCGCTCAGTTTGAGCGTGAAGTCACTGCTGAACGAATTAGAGATAAGATTGCTGCTTCAAAAAAGAAAGGCATGTGGATGGGAGGCACCGTTCCACTTGGATATGAACCTAATGGAAGAACTTTGAAGATAAACCAAAGTGAAGCGATGACCATTAGAAAACTGTTTGAGTTGTATGCAACGTATCAAACACTGAGTGCTGTTGTAATCAAAACAACCGAACTTGGAATGAGGTCAAAACCGAAATGTACAGTTAACGGCCATCAAGGCAAAGAACTTACGAGAAGCCAGATACATCATATTCTGACCAATCCGCTATATGCAGGTTATATCAGACACGGGCCCAAAGTTTACGACGGGCTGCATCCAGCAATTATAACCCCGGATGAGTTTGATAAAGTTCAATCCGTATTGAAAGCGCAAGCCTCAAAAGGAAGAGGATATACCAACAAGCTTTGCGCACCTTCCTTATTGATAGGCAAATTGGTCGATGAATATGGAGAACGCCTTACGCCATCTCATACGAATAAGAAAGAACAACGATATCGTTATTATGTGTCCAGGCGACTGGCCAGTAAGTGCACTTCAAAAAACGATGACCTCAAAAACAGCTGGCGACTTCCAGCCGATAGGTTTGAGAAACAAATATGCCGAGCTATTACTCGGCACCTACTTGCTTCCTATAAAAGTGATCTGCTGACTAATCCTACAGCAGAAGAACTTTCCAAGATCAAAGATCTACTGCATCATGTTACTGTGCAAACGGGATTAAAAAGCACTGCAACATTACTGAATTGCGTGGAGCTGGTTCAATTGCGATCCGAGAAAATCAAAATTACATTAAAGCCAGAACAACTATCAAATCTGATTGATGTGCCGATAAAGAGAATAAACTCAACGCTTCTTGATTTTGAAGTTCCATTCAATACTAAGAAGCGCGGTGTAGAAACCAAGTTTGTGATTGGAACTGAGGGCTTGGATAATCATGATCCTGTACTTATCAAAAATCTTGCCAAGGCTAATGCTTATTATGATGCGATCAAGCAAGGTCAAACCTTTGACCAAATTGCCGATAAGCACAGCACTTCAAAAAGGCGGGTTCAACATTTGGTTGATCTGGCATTCATATCACCAACCATTGCTTCAATGGTTATAGATGGTGAACAACCCTCAGGACTTACTTCTGAGTTCCTTCGCTATCATCCATTGTCATCAAACTGGGATGAGCAGATGAAACTCTTACTATGCTATAAACTGCCGTCCAAACTTGAATACCTGAACCAAACTGTCTCCGCCGAAATAGGCCGTAGAGACTTTCTGTTATAAACCTCGGTATGGTAGTCCTAGATACGATCTCTCCAAAAACTAGACTTCACTAAACCCCCGTAATTGCGGTGTTATTCCAGCAAAAGTCGCTACCGATAGTTTTTGGGAAGAATGATGGCTGGGGTGGTAGGATTCGAACCTACGGTACACGCTACCAAAAAGCGTTGCCTTACCACTTGGCCACACCCCAACGTAGCGCTTCTATAACCCTAACGGCATTAGCCTGCAAGATGAAAATCAATAGAATTTTGCCACATAATAAATCTTTTATCTTTTATTCTTAAAACTTGCCCGATGGACGCCTTCACCTTAAAAGAAAATGGCAACTTATAAGGAATATTTTATGCGATTTGAAGGCACATCTTCATATGTGGCGGCAGACGACTTAACCACTGCTGTAAATGCTGCAATTGCTCTTGAGCGACCGCTTTTGGTAAAGGGCGAACCCGGAACAGGCAAAACAGAGCTTGCAAAACAGGTCGCCGGCTCATTGGGGCTCCCACTAATTGAGTGGCATGTCAAATCGACAACCAAAGCCCAACAAGGGCTTTATGAATATGATGCAGTGTCTCGGCTTCGCGATAGCCAATTGGGTGATGAACGGGTCAATGATGTCAATAACTACATCCGCAAAGGAAAATTGTGGAAGGCTTTTGAAGCTATACCCATCCTACTCCAAAACCCGAATGTTTTGGTGTGATATGATACGAA
>JAALLB010000254.1 GCA_011087745.1 Hyphomicrobiales bacterium
TCGTATCATATCACACCAAAACATTCGGGTTTTGGAGTAGGATGGGTATAATGCATTAAGGACGTTACGTAACCTCACATAAATTTTGTTGGGTTATCTTCAAAAGAACTCACCTGTGGCTATTGCGACAGCCAAAATGAGTATTATATTATCCTGTGAACGAAAACGTTAATCACAACAACAATTCAACAATCCAAAAACGTGCTTCTGCTAGGATAACAATGTCAAAAATACTTACGATGCAGGATGACAATAAAAAGGGTGAAGATGAAGGTGATGGCACGGGCCTTGCAACCAAAGTCAGACCTAAAACAAAAAAACCAAGTCTTTATCGCGTACTTTTGTTGAATGACGACTTTACACCGATGGAATTTGTTGTTCATGTATTAGAACGGTTTTTTTCAAAGACGGGTGATCAAGCAACCCAAATTATGTTGCATGTTCACAATAACGGCGTTGGAGAGTGCGGCGTCTTTACCTATGAAGTGGCTGAAACCAAAGTCACCCAGGTTATGGACTTCGCCCAAAAACACCAACATCCGCTGCAATGCGTGATGGAAAAGAAATAAAAGAGAACGGAAACAAAACTTGCCATCTTTTACAGACAGCCTAGAAAAAGCCCTTCACAAGGCCCTCACTTACGCAAACGACCGTGCGCAAGAATATGCGACGCTCGAACATTTACTATTGGCACTTACTGACGATGAAGATGCAGCAAGTGTAATGAAAGCTTGTAACGTTGACCTGAAGGTGCTTCGCGAAAATCTAACTGATTATATTGATAATGAATTATCAAACCTAATCACTGGCTATAACGAAGATTCAAAACCCACCGCTGGTTTCCAACGTGTTATTCAACGCGCAGTTATTCACGTGCAGTCATCTTGCCGTGAAGAAGTCACAGGTGCGAACGTATTAGTTGCAATATTTGCTGAACGTGAAAGTCATGCTGCTTACTTCCTCCAAGAGCAAGATATGACACGTTATGATGCCGTGAATTTCATTTCCCATGGCATTGCCAAAAAGGCTGGAACTTCTGAATCAAGACCCATTAGGGGATTGGAGGAAGATCAGGTTCAAATCGGCGAAGAAGAACAGCAAAATAAAGGCGATGCACTAGGAAGTTATTGCATAAACCTCAATGAAAAAGCTAAAGCTGGCCGCATTGACCCACTGATCGGCCGTGTTGAAGAAGTTAACCGAACCATTCAGGTGCTTTGCCGTCGCTCTAAAAACAACCCAATTTATGTTGGCGATTCAGGTGTAGGCAAAACAGCAATTGCTGAGGGTCTGGCCAAACGCATCGTTGAAGAAGATGTTCCAGAAGTTCTATTGGAAAGCACAATTTTCTCATTGGACATGGGTACGCTATTGGCTGGTACAAGGTACCGCGGCGATTTTGAAGAACGCTTGAAACAAGTGGTCAAGGAAATTGAAGAAACACCAGGAGCAATTCTCTTTATCGATGAGATCCATACTGTAATTGGTGCAGGCGCAACATCAGGCGGGGCAATGGACGCATCCAATCTGTTAAAACCTGCCCTCTCCTCTGGCACTATTCGCTGTATTGGATCGACTACCTATAAAGAATATCGTCAATTCTTTGAAAAGGACCGCGCGCTTGTTCGCCGCTTCCAAAAAATCGACGTTAAGGAATCATCTCTTGAAGATGCAATTGACATTATGAGAGGTTTGCAACCTTCTTTCGAAGAATTCCATTCTGTTGAATATACAGATGAAGCCATCAAAGGCGCAGTGGAACTATCTTCACGCTATATCAACGATCGCAAGTTGCCGGACAAGGCAATTGACGTCATTGATGAGTCTGGCGCCTCTCAAATGTTGATACCTGCAGATAAACGTAAAAAAGAAATTGGCATCGAGGAAATCGAAGCAACAATTGCCACAATGGCACGCATCCCACCGAAGTCGGTTTCAAAAGATGATGTCCAGGTTCTTTCTAATCTTGATGCCCAGTTAAAGCGCGTTGTTTATGGCCAAGATGATGCGATTGATGCGTTATCAGCCGCCATTAAACTGTCGCGTGCAGGATTGCGGGAACCTGAAAAGCCTATTGGTTCCTACCTGTTCTCCGGCCCAACTGGCGTTGGTAAAACAGAAGTTGCAAAACAATTGGCAAGTTCTCTGGGTGTAGAGCTGTTACGCTTTGACATGTCAGAATATATGGAGCGCCATACAGTTTCTCGTCTAATTGGAGCACCTCCCGGGTACGTTGGCTTTGACCAAGGCGGCCTTTTAACCGATGGTGTGGATCAACACCCACACTGTGTTTTGCTCCTTGATGAGATTGAAAAAGCGCACCCTGACCTCTTCAATATTTTGTTGCAGGTCATGGACAATGGAAAGCTTACCGACAACAACGGCAAGTCTGTTGATTTCCGCAATACAATTATCATCATGACTACCAATGCTGGCGCTTCGGAAGCACAAAAGGCAGCAATTGGTTTTGGTTCAACGAAACGCACAGGTGATGATGAAGAAGCAATAAACCGCCTCTTTGCTCCTGAATTCCGGAACCGCCTTGATGCGATTGTTCCGTTCAGCACACTTCCAACTCCGGTAATTCACAAGGTTGTTCAAAAATTCATCATGCAGCTTGAAGCTCAATTGGCTGAACGCAACGTTACGTTTGAACTCTCAAAAGAAATGATTAGCTGGATTGCCAAAAAGGGATTTGATGACCGCATGGGTGCAAGGCCTTTGGGACGTGTCATTCAAGAGTACATCAAGAAACCGCTGGCCGATGAAGTCCTGTTTGGTAAATTGCAAAAAGGTGGAACTGTTAAAGTTACATTGGTCAAAGACAAAATGGGCAAAGAAAAGCTTGCACTGGAGAGCATAGAAGACAAGCCGGTTAAAAAACCAGCCAAATCAAAAGCTGCAAGTAAAGCAAAAGCCAAGCCATCTGCGAAAGCTGCTACCAAACCAAAGTCACCTCCAAAGCCACGCGGCAAAGGAAATGGCGGCGGTGGAGCTTCCGTTCCAAAAGTTCCGCTTAAAACAAAATAGTCTATACCCATCCTACTCCAAAACCCGAATGTTTTGGTGTGATATGATACGAA
>JAALLB010000255.1 GCA_011087745.1 Hyphomicrobiales bacterium
CTCAAGCCTTAAACGTCAACCCCAAATAATCAGATTTTCAAGGACTCGGAGTATAGGGAAATATTCTCCAGTCGGAGAAGGGTAAATGTTTAGCGTAACCGAAAATAAAAAGCAGGCGCATGTCATTGTTTGTGGCAATGAAAAAGGCGGCTCTGGCAAGACCACAACCATCATGCATGTTACGGTTGCTTTGCTAAATGCTGGCTATCGGGTTGCTACGCTTGATCTTGATACGCGCCAACAGAGTTTTACCAGATACATCAAAAATAGAGAATTATTTGCCAAGCGGTTCGGTTTCAATTTGTCGCTACCAAATCATTTTGTTGTCGAGCGTGATTACTCTGATTATGTATCTGATCAAGAAAGAAAAGAACTAAGCAATTTCCTTGATATTATTACGCAAATTCAGGCCGAGAATGATTTTGTCATAATCGACACTCCTGGGCATGATGGATATCTGATGCGCATGGCACATTCCATGGCAGATACGCTTATCACTCCTATGAATGACTCTTACGTTGATTTCGACGTACTTGGCCACATTGATCCTGAAACCGGAAACATTGATAAACTTTCCCATTATGCCAAAACAGTGCGAGAATCGCGCAGACAACGCCGAATTGCAGATAATGGACTGCTTGACTGGATAGTGGTTCGCAATCGGTTGACGCAAATAAATTCTCGAAACAAAGAGAGCCTGCACAAAAGCCTCAATAATTTGTCCATGCAGTTAGGGTGTCGACTGGCTGACGGGATTTCTGAACGGGTTATCTTTCGAGAGTTATTTCCAAAAGGACTTACAGCTCTTGATGATTTGGAAGACTTACTACCCAATATTCGAGGCAATTCATCTCATATGTCCGCGCGACAAGAGGTTCGTAATCTGATTGCAACGCTCAAATTACCCATCGATGAACTGAGCAAAAAACGCACAGAGGCACGTGAAAAGTGGCTGGAAAAAGATTCTGGGCCGGTTGATACAATTGGCATTTAAAAAAAATGCGCACTTAATTTAAAGATGCGCATCCTAAATTCTTTGAAATTTATTGCTTATTCAGCTGCAGATTGTGCTGCTCGCATTTGACGCTTGCGCTCAATTGGGTCGAGTATGCGTTTGCGTAGTCGAATGTTTTGCGGTGTTACTTCAACCAGTTCTTCGTCTGTGATGTAAGCCAATGACTTTTCCAGCGTCATGTTTAGCGGTGTTGTAACTTTAATCGCTTCATCCTTGCCAGATGAACGCATGTTGGTAAGTTGCTTGCCTTTTAGGACATTCACTTCCAAATCATTCCCGCGAGAATGTTCGCCAACAATCATGCCTTGATACACTTTATCACCAGGATGGATCATCATTGGACCACGGTCTTCAAGGTGGAACATTGCAAAAGCAACTGCCTGACCATCAGCGTTTGAAATTAACGCGCCAGTATGACGTTGCTCAATATCTCCGCGATAGGGCTGATATTCAAGGAATGTACGGTTAAAGATTGCTGTACCACGTGTATCTGTCATCAATTCAGACAAATACCCGATCAGACCGCGTGTTGGTGCATGGAATACCAAACGCACACGACCACCACCAGATGGTTTCATCTCAACCAGATCAGCACGGCGTTGGCTTAGTTTTTCAACAACTGCACCAGAAAATTCGTCATCAACATCGATAATGGCTTCTTCAACAGGTTCAACTTTTACACCATTTTCGTCTTTTTGCATAAGAACTTGCGGACGACCAACAGTCATCTCGAAGCCTTCACGGCGCATTGTTTCAATGACAATTGCTAATTGCAATTCACCACGACCAGCAACTTCATAGGCATCTGTACCTTCAACTTGCGTCACTTTTAAAGCCACATTACCTTCAGCTTCCTTCATTAGGCGGTCACGAATAACACGGCTTTGTACTTTATCACCTTCACGGCCGGCCAGAGGACCATCATTAACACGGAAAGTCATGGAAAGTGTTGGTGGGTCAATTGGTTGTGCAGCAATTGGTTCCTTCAAACCTGGATTAACAAGCGTGTCAGCAACGGTAGCCTTTGCAAGACCAGCGATTGAAACAATATCTCCAGCTTTTGCTTGTGTTACAGGTTTGCGCTCAAGACCATCAAAGGAAAGTACCTGGGTGATACGGCCCTGCTCTACAATTTTACCGTCTTGATCCAATACATGAATAGACTGGTTTGGAACTGCAGTACCAGATGTGATTTTACCCGTCAGGATACGGCCCAAGTACGGATTTGCTTCAATTGTTGTTGCCAACATGCGAAACTCACCTTCTTCGACTGCAGGCTCTGGCACGTGATCCATAACAAGATCAAGCAAGGGTGCCATATCTTCTTTTGGACCTTCAGGATCCATTGCCATCCAACCTTCTTTGGCAGAACCATAAAGCACGTGGAAATCAAGCTGTTCCTCGTTTGCTTCAAGGATGCCGAAAAGGTCAAATACTTCATCAAGCACCCAATCAGGACGGCCGTCCGGCTTATCAATTTTATTGATTGCAACGATCGGTCTAAGGCCAAGTTTTAGAGCTTTAGCCAGAACAAATTTGGTTTGAGGCATTGGCCCTTCAGCAGCATCCACCAGAATGATAACGCCATCCACCATGTTTAGGATACGCTCAACTTCACCGCCAAAATCAGCGTGACCTGGAGTATCAACGATATTGATACGATCACCCTTCCACTGGACAGAGGTTACTTTGGCGAGAATGGTGATGCCGCGTTCTTTTTCAAGATCGTTGGAATCCATTGCTCGCTCATCAACCTGTTGGTTTTCACGGAATGTTCCCGACTGCTTTAGCAGAACGTCGATGAGCGTGGTTTTTCCATGGTCAACGTGCGCGATGATCGCGATATTACGAAGTGTCATAACTGAACCTGATAGTGTTGTTGGATGCTGAGAGGTGCATACCGCTAGCGCAACTAAAAAACATACGCCAAAATTTAAGTTTCTTGCCGAGCTTCTACGCTGTTTATTGGCGACTTACAAGGGAAAATAACCCCAATGATTAATGCAAAAACGTAACTGCCCAGCTACCCCGCCACGGGATTTTTAGTCGACGGTCAATCATC
>JAALLB010000256.1 GCA_011087745.1 Hyphomicrobiales bacterium
ATTCATAGCCCACCCTTATCAGAGATAAATCCTGAAATCAACTTGGCATTACCCACGAAAACCATCAATCAACCTCAAATCAATCGGAAATACAGCCCTTATCCCGAGTTGACGTTAGTTAATGAGAATACGCCTCCGCTTTACCAAGCATTTGAGGAAGAAAATTCGGTTGAGGAACCTCAATTGAAAGAAGCCGCTGCATTAGACGTTGGTGCAAAGCTTTATGAACAAGCGAAAATTCAGTCTGAAGCAACTTTTGCACCAGAGCCAGTAGCAGAAACTGCAGCGGAGCCAGAACAAGCGTCTGAAAAATTATATGAAATTCCTGAAGGATCTTCTGAAGAATTTCCGGTGGAACCAGATGAGAGTCAAAAAAATCAAGCCAGTGTTGATGTGGCAGAATTGGCGAAATCGAGATTGGGTATGCCACTAACCACGAAAGCATTTGGGCAACGCAGCAACGAAATATTCAAAGATGATGTCGAAGAAGAACAGCCCGCTTAAGACCGGTTCTGCTGATATTTACTTCTCCATAGCATTTACGCCCTTGCTACATCCCAATTGAGCGCGTATACAGCCGCCAAATTTTCCCTTTCTTTTAACTTACAGGAACAAGAACAATGGCGATCGAACGTACATTTTCAATGATTAAACCAGATGCAACTAAACGCGACCTTACAGGTGCAATTACAGCTAAACTAGAAGAAGCTGGCCTTCGCGTTGTTGCTTCAAAGCGCGTCCACATGAGCTTGCGTCAAGCAGAAGCATTTTATGCTGTTCATTCTGAGCGTCCTTTCTTTGGCGAATTGACAGAATTCATGTCTTCGGGCCCAACTATTGTTCAGGTTCTTGAAGGTGAAAACGCAATTCTTAAAAACCGTGAAATCATGGGCGCTACAAACCCAGATGAAGCTGATGCGGGAACAATTCGTAAGGAATTCGCACTTTCACTCGGTGAAAACTCAGTACACGGTTCAGATGCTCCTGAAACAGCTGCAGAAGAAATCGCTTTTTGGTTCGCTGGCAATGAAATTGTTGGCTAAGTCCAACACCTCCAATGTAAAATTGAGCCGCTTACACCACTGGGTGTGAGCGGCTTTTTTATTTGTCTTGGTAAATCTGCAAGTTACCGTTGTGAACTTCGATTGAGAGCTTTACTATAAGGCAAGTTCAATGGAGTCGTTCATGCCGTCAGATCAAACCATTCTCTTCACGCTTTTTGCGGGTGTTTTTGCCATGTTGCTATGGGGGAGATGGCGCTATGACATCGTGGCTTTTTGTGCCCTGTTGATTGCACTTGTTCTGGGTGTTGTCCCAACATCGGACGCTTTTTCAGGCTTCGGGCATCCAGCAACAATCATTGTGGCGCTTGTGTTGATCGTTTCCCGAGGTCTGCAAAATTCAGGGGCGATAGATATTATCACCCGTTCCGTAATTGATACTGGCCGGGGTGTTGGTGCTCATATTTCAATCATGGCCTCAACGGGTGCTGTATTATCTGCATTCATGAACAATGTTGCAGCTTTGGCTCTTTTAATGCCGGTTGATATCCAGGCAGCAAACAAGGCAGGTAGAAGCATCCGAGCGACGTTAATGCCGCTATCATTTGCAACCATTCTGGGTGGGCTAGTAACGCTAATTGGTACACCGCCAAATATTATCATTGCTCAATATCGTGAGAAGGTTGCCGGCGCTCCCTTCCAAATGTTTGATTTTGCACCCGTTGGATTGGTTTGTGCTGGTGTTGGTATCTTGTTCGTTACCCTCATTGGCTGGCGTTTAGTTCCTGGTGCTAATGAAAGTGTGGGCGAGGGCGCTAATGGCATGGATCTGGAAGACTATATTGCAGAACTGGTTATTCCTGAAAAATCCAAGGCAGTTGGTCAACAAGTTCGCGACCTTTATGATGAGGCAAATGAACATGACCTGGTGATCATCGGTGTTGCAAGAAATAAACGTCGATTAAAGGGCTTTAGCGCCAGTTTGGAACTTAGAGCCGGAGACATGTTGGTTGTTGAAGCTGCCGCTGAAGATATTGACCGGTTTAGGGGCGTATATTCTTTGGAGTTTTTTGGTGAGAAAACAACCAATGAGAAAGCCATTGGCGATCTGCAACTGACCGAAGTTTTGGTAACTCCAGAAACCAGAATTGTTGGACGTGCCGCCATTGATATTCGGTTACGGGCTAGAAGAGGTGTTGCGCTGCTTGGTATTTCCAGAAAAGGTCGACGCTTTACCAAACGAGTTCGACACGAAAAAATTAAAGTCGGCGACATTCTTTTGTTGATTGGTCCTGCTGAAAATATTGATGAAACCATTGGATGGCTTAGTGCAATGCCCTTGGCAGAGCGGGGGCTTTCTGTGACCCAGCATACAAGAGCCTGGCTTGCAGCCGGTATTTTCGCTGCGGCAATTGCACTGGCAAGTTTTGGCTTTTTATATTTGGCGGTGGCGCTGGGTGTCGTTGTGGCATTTTATGTTTTGCTGGACATCGTTCCGATCAGAAGCGTTTATGATTATGTCGAGTGGCCAGTGATAGTTTTGCTCGGGAGCATGATACCGCTTGGAACCGCATTGGAGGCATCCGGCGGCACCCAACTCATTGCAGAGCAAATTGTGGACATCACCTCAGGCTACGCGCCATGGGTGGTGCTTACCATTCTGATGGTTGTTGTGATGACGCTCTCGGATGTATTGAACAACACAGCAACCGCGGTCATTGGCGCTCCAGTTGCAGTTGATATCGCCAACAAACTGGGAGTGAATTCTGATCCGTTCCTGATGGCCGTGGCAATTGCCGCATCATGCGCTTTCCTCACCCCAATCGGGCACAAGAACAACACCTTGATCATGGAGCCGGGTGGATATTCATTCGGGGATTACTGGAAAATGGGTCTGCCACTCGAGGTTATTGTAATCGGCGTCGCTGTACCATCAATAATGCTGTTCTGGCCATTGTAAAAGGCGCTTTAAATCTGGTCAAAAGGTAGCCGACCGCCGCACCTGGTTAGCCTACTCGATTCACACATCTTTCGCCATCGTGTATCCGAGTTGGATTGCCCT
>JAALLB010000257.1 GCA_011087745.1 Hyphomicrobiales bacterium
CGTTCAAAACCTAAACTCACCAACGCATTCAGATCAAGAGTCTAGTACTGTGCATATCTTATTCAGATGTCGATGTTGTTTGCTGGTATTGCAACGCTTATCCAAACAATTGGTTTTGGTCCGGTTGGAGCAAGACTTCCGATTGTTCAAGGTACAAGTTTTGCATTTATTCCAATTATGATCCCCTTGGTTGCCGGCAAAGGTGTTGATGCCATGGCTGCATTGTTTGGTGGTGTATTAATTGGTGGATTATTCCATGCCATTCTCGGTTTGTTTATCGGACGAATCCGGTTTGCCTTGCCGCCGCTTGTAACAGGTCTCGTTGTTATGATGATCGGTTTGGCTCTGGTCAAAGTTGGTATTCAGTATTCTGCAGGCGGTATTCCAGCCATTGATAAGCCAGAGTATGGCAGCCTGCTAAACTGGTCGGCAGCACTGGTTGTAATTTTTGTCACTTTAGGATTGAAATTTTACGCCCGCGGAATGTTAGCTGTATCTGCTGTTGTGATTGGAATTCTTGTTGGCTACATCTATGCACTAATGGTTGGCATGGTGTCATTTGATGCCATTGGAACCAGTGTAAGCCGAGCATCAGCATTTGCTCTGCCACTTCCTTTCAAATATGGATTTGAATTTAGTTTAGCAGCCATCATCGGCTTCTGTTTGATGTCTTTTGTTTCGGCAGTGGAGACAGTTGGCGATGTTTCAGGCATTACCAAAGGTGGAGCGGGTCGTGAAGCAACAGATAAGGAAATTGAAGGTGCAACATATGCTGATGGTATCGGTAGTGCTGTGTCTGGTATTTTTGGAGGCCTTCCAAATACTTCGTTCAGTCAGAACATTGGGTTGATTGCCATGACCGGTGTCATGAGTCGTCATGTTGTAACAATTGGTGCCCTGTTCCTGATCTTGTGCGGATTGATACCAAAAGTTGGGGCGATCATTCGCACCATCCCGATTGAAGTTCTTGGTGGCGGTGTGGTTGTAATGTTTGGCATGGTTGTTGCCGCCGGTGTTTCGATGCTTTCTGATGTTAAATGGAACCATCGCAATATGGTGATCTTTGCAATTGCTCTTGCAGTTGGTTTTGGATTGCAGCTGGATCCAAAGGCGGTTCAATATCTTCCAGATACAATACGCATTCTTATGACAAGCGGTCTTCTACCAGCAGCGGTGATTGCTATTGTTCTAAATCTGGTATTGCCGGAAGAATTATCAGATGAAGCTACTGAAGAAGTCTCTGGTGGCATGTCCGGCAAGGAATAGTTTTACCTGCAAAGATGAAACAGAAAAGGCCTCAAAATTCTGAGGCCTTTTTTTGTTTATTTTTGAATGCCGGGCAGGTTCAAATCATGTTCCTTGGCGCAATCTAGTGCAATGTCGTAGCCTGCATCAGCATGGCGCATTACACCTGTTGCTGGATCATTCCAAAGAACGTTGTTTAACCTGCGAGCAGCATCTTGCGTACCGTCAGCAACGATCACCATGCCAGAGTGTTGGCTAAAGCCCATACCCACGCCACCGCCATGGTGAAGGCTAACCCAGGTTGCACCTGAGGCGGTGTTCAAAAGCGCATTTAGCAGTGGCCAATCGGAAACGGCATCAGATCCATCTTTCATCGCTTCGGTTTCGCGGTTGGGGCTTGCAACAGACCCGGAATCCAAATGGTCGCGTCCAATAACGATCGGAGCTTTTAACTCTCCACTTGCAACCATTTCATTGAACTTAAGACCAGCACGATGTCGATCACCCAATCCAATCCAACAAATTCTGGCTGGCAAACCCTGAAATTCGATGCGTTCACGCGCCATGTCCAGCCAACGATGTAAATGCGTATTTTCCGGGAAGAGTTCTTTCATTGCCTGATCGGTTTTGTAAATGTCCTCAGGATCTCCTGAAAGAGCACACCATCTGAAAGGTCCAATGCCTCTACAAAATAATGGCCGGATATATGCGGGAACAAATCCTGGAAAAGCAAATGCATCTTCCAGACCTTCATCTTGTGCTACCTGACGAATATTATTTCCATAATCCAGTGTTGGTACATCTGCGTTCCAGAAATCTACCATGGCAGCAACGTGGGTTTTCATTGAACTGCATGCAGCTTTTTCTACTGCTTTGGGATCGCTTTCCTGCTTTTCTTTCCACTCAGCAACACTCCATCCACTTGGTAAGTATCCATGCAAGGGATCATGCGCGCTGGTTTGGTCTGTTACGATGTCGGGCGTGGACCTCCAGCTTTCATACGTTCAACAAGCTCTGGAAAGACATCTGCTGCATTGCCCAATAAACCGACGGACTTTGCTTCGCCCTTAGAAGTCCATTCGGAGATCATTTCCAATGCCTCATCCAGTGTCTTTGCCTTTGCATCGACGTATCTAGTGCGAAGTCTGAAATCGATGCGGCTCTCATCGCATTCTACTGCCAAACAACATGCACCTGCCATAACGGCTGCCAAGGGTTGTGCACCGCCCATACCGCCGAGACCACCTGTCAAAATCCATTTGCCTGTTAGATCACCGTCATAATGCTGCCGACCTGCTTCAACAAATGTTTCGTAAGTGCCTTGCACGATGCCTTGCGTGCCAATGTATATCCATGAACCTGCAGTCATTTGGCCATACATGGCCAGGCCCTTTTTATCGAGTTCATTAAAATGATCCCAATTTGCCCAATGAGGAACTAAATTGGAATTTGCGATGAGAACGCGCGGGGCGTCTTTGTGGGTTTGAAAAACACCAACCGGCTTGCCTGATTGAACTAGAAGAGTTTGATCTGTTTCCAAATCTTGGAGTGAGGCAACAATTTGATCAAAATCATCCCAAGTTCGTGCAGCCCGGCCGATACCTCCATAAACGACAAGTTCGTGAGGGTTTTCAGCAACATCAGGATGCAGGTTATTCATCAGCATCCGCATCGGCGCCTCAGTGAGCCAGCTTTTGGTTGAAATCTTAGTTCCCGTTGGAGGGAAAACATCACGCGTATTATGACGAGGATTGCTCATGTTATACCAATCCTACTCCAAAACCCGAATGTTTTGGTGTGATATGATACGAAAGTT
>JAALLB010000258.1 GCA_011087745.1 Hyphomicrobiales bacterium
GTCAACCCCAAATAATCAGATTTTCAAGGACTCGGAGTATAAGAAAAAACTCCTAACCCGCGCAAAGATATTTGAAAAATACAATTCAGATGGAAAAGCATTAAAAAATATGAAAAGATTTGATTATGTTTTTTGCATTGGTGCCTAATTAATCGACCAGTTCCGAATTCCCACCAGCGGTTTGCAGGATGACCGCACCCAAAACGATAGCTCCTCCAATTAGTGCACTGACCGTGGTTCCTTCGTTCAAAAACAGCCAAACCCAAATCGGTCCGGTGACGCTCTCAATAAGTACAAGTATGCTCACTTCTGAAGCTGGCAAATAGCTTGTTGCCCAGGTGACAAGCGCAATGCCAAGCCCGATGGTAAAGCACCCATGATCAAACTAAGACCTAAATCCCATCCGCTGATTGCCAGACCGGATCCAATCGTCAAGGTAATTACCGCATTAAGGCCACAGGCAAATATACCGCCCAAAAACGTACCACCCAATGCATCTTCTTTGCCCGTATAACGAATGACCACCAACATCGACGCAAAACAAAAAGCTGAGAAAAGTGCATATAAATTGCCAACAATGCCGCCAGTATCCAGACCATCCTTTACCATCAAACCAACGCCAATTACTGCGAGCAATAGAGCAACATAGGTTACCGTTCCGGGCTTTTCTCTAATGAAAATCCAGGCAAGAATGGCCGCAAACAAGGGTGCTGAAGACAAAATAAACAGCGCACTGGCAATATTCGTGTTTAAAAGCGCATAAACATAAAAACTGAACGCTAATCCAAGCAAAGTGCCATTTAAAACATCCCACTTGTCAAAAGAGTTTAAAAAAGCACCCACACCAATCTTGCGTCGAAGACAAGCTACCAGCATCACCATCGAAGACAGTGCGAGTGATCGGTAGACCAAAATTTGAAACCCGTCAGCAGATTCCATCAGGCGCAAGATCAACCCGACCATGCTCATCAGGACACTACCCATCAAAACCAGTGATATTGCGTTCGTGCGGGTCATCTAAAACCCGATATGGCGCTTAGCCACCCAACTTGCCTTTAACCAAAGGACCGACAATGCCCATATTAAGCTGACCGCGATAGCGCTCCTTTAAGATACCCATCACCTTACCCATGTCACGAAGACTTTCAGCGCCGGTTTCTGTAATTGCATCAGCTACAGCAGTTTCCGCCTCTTCAGCAGAAAGTTGAGTTGGTAAAAATCACGGATAATATCGATCTCTTCCAGTTCCTGTGCTTCCAGCTCAGGTCGATTGCCTTCGCGTTGTTTCACCATTTTGGTGAGAATATCCAGCACCTCTTCATTGTCAGCTTTATCTTTACCTTTGCCACGAAGCGCAATATCGCGATCCTGAATAGCTGCATTAATAAGCCGCACCGTGGATAGCCGACGCATGTCTTTATCCTTCATCGCCTGCTTCATACTATCAGTTATCTTATTGCGCATAATGACCTCGTTTCTCGACGTCCGCGAACTTACCGCTATTTGCTTCAGCAATCAATGGTGGAAAAATAGTTTAAGATATTGATTTTAAATGATATTATATATTTTTACTTCTGTTGACCCACGGGAGACTATCGACTATTTTGCAAATTCAGCCACACAATTAATTTATCTGATTCCTTAGTTTAGCGATGGAATTAAAACGCACGCACGTGCCAGGAAAATTGAACATGACATCTAACACTCCTGCCTGGACCAAGGAAATTCCAACCGCTGCAATTGTTCTTGCTGATGGAACAATCATTGAAGGCAAAGGATGTGGAGCAGCAGGCGTCGTTCAGGCCGAAATTTGCTTTAACACAGCAATAACCGGCTATCAGGAAATACTCACTGATCCCTCTTACGCAGGACAAATCGTAACCTTCACTTTCCCGCATATCGGAAATGTTGGAGCAAATGATCAAGATCAAGAGATGCTGGAAGCCGGAAAATCTGACGGCGCAGTAGGTGCAGTCTTTAAAGCTGATATTACCAACCCGTCAAATTACCGCTCGGGCCAACATCTTGATGCTTGGCTCAAGGACCGCGGCATTATCGCAATGTCCGGCATAGATACTCGAGCGCTAACAAATCTAATTCGTGAAAAAGGCTTGGCCAACTGTGTTATTGCTCACGCCCCAGACGGTAAGTTTGATTTTGAAGATCTTAAAAAGAGAGCACAGGAATGGTCCGGACTGGAAGGTCTTGATCTAGCCAAAACCGTTGGCCATGGACAGGAAAAGCCTTGGTCAGAAAAACCATGGGTTTGGAATGAAGGGTATTCAAATCAAGATGCTGAGAACTATCACATCGTTGCCATGGATTTTGGTGTAAAGCGCAATATTCTTCGTCTAATGGCAGGACTTGGTTGCAAGGTAACGATCCTGCCAGCAACTGCAACAGCTCAGGAAGTTCTAGCGCAAAAGCCTGATGGCGTGTTCCTGTCCAATGGGCCAGGTGATCCCGCAGCAACGGGAGAATACTCGGTAAAAGCAATCCAGGAGATCCTGAAATCAAACGTTCCGGTTTTCGGAATATGCCTGGGGCACCAAATGTTGGCATTGGCATTGGGGGCAAAAACCAAAAAAATGCATCAAGGCCATCACGGCGCAAACCATCCGGTAAAAGACTACACAACCAACAAGGTTGAAATCGTCTCCATGAACCATGGCTTTGCAGTTGATGCTGACACTTTCCCGGACGGTGTCAAAGAAACTCATGTTTCACTCTTCGATGGTTCAAACTGTGGTTTGGAAGTAGAAGGAAAACCAATTTTCTCTGTTCAACACCATCCTGAAGCATCGCCTGGCCCGCAAGACAGCCACTATCTATTCAAGCGTTTCCTTAATCTTATTAAGGAAAGCAAGGGCGAAGCCTTGGTCAGTGAAAATTAAAAATAGTTAATGGTTCTCACATTTATTTGTGACAGAGTGATTATTATTTTTCACAAATACCCTTTAAATAGAATAGACATAACTTACATAGTCTGTAAATCGATATTTAATAAGGCTCAGTTTCCAAAATGTATGCATTGATGGTATCCTGCCCAGAATTCAGAGG
>JAALLB010000259.1 GCA_011087745.1 Hyphomicrobiales bacterium
TTCATAGCCCACCCTTATCAGAGATAAATCCTGAAATCAACTTGGCATTACCATACAAACTGTTCGACCGAGGCCGCATAACCAAAATACTGGATATCTTGGAACGTGGAACTGCTCGTGACTGGTGCGACAGGATTGATACAGAAACAAAAGAGAATTGTACCGTTATATTGAGCCGGTCATTTGATTCATCACTAGCCGAGTTAAATGAATTGCATGGTGCTGATTGGAAGAACTGGCAATATGGCAAAGCTCATATCGCTTATAGTGAGCATCGTCCATTTGGTAAAGTTAACCCGCTTTCAAAGGTGTTTAACATTACTGTTGAGAGCGGAGGAGGGCCGTATACTCTTCATCGCGGACAAACTGATTTTGGAGAAGAAGGCCCATATCGTAGTCGTCATGGTGCTGCCTATCGGGGTGTTTATGATTTTTCAGATTTGAACAAATCAATGTTTATTCAGTCAACGGGGCAAAGCGGCAATTTTCTTTCAGAACATTACCGTAATCTTGCAAAACCTTGGTCACAATCTAAATTCATACCAATGACCACTGATAAACAATCTTACACTGCAAATGCGAGTGGCACATGGATATTTAAACCAGAATGAAAAAACTCTTCTTATCTCTTGTTCTTGTACTACTAACCTCTGTTAGCAGCTATGCTGATGGCATTGTGAGTCAAATTGTATCGGCTCCAATTTTTGCCAATGGCACAGTGCGCAACATTCCAAGTGGTATTAATATTTATCTCCAAACTGACAATATTAATGGTCTGGATTTTATGAATCCATCGGTAATTGGGTATGGAATTCCTCCTGGAGGAAGCCTTGAAGTTGAATTGATAGGTGGATTTGAACGCAATCCAAATGTGCCACTTGATGATCGGTCTTTACTCCTCACTGTTGGCGCACCTCAGCAGGGGCTTCCAGAAAAGGCTGGCGGCCATAAGATATCTGAAGGAGAAAATGAAAATACATTTGTAATAACCCCAACCGGGCCAGATGGCATGATCCCTGAAAGATTGGAGTCACCTGCCAAGGGAGTTGCCTTTGATCAGGTTCAACAGCGAGGCATCAAAATAATCCATATAGGCCGGCATTTTGCTTTTATTTCACGCGGTGAACGAGGTGTTATTGAAGTTCGATTTAAAGATCAAGGTGGCAATGTGATCGCACGCGGACGCGGTGAACTGGAGTTTTTATCCCAACCCAGACCGCAGGCTTTCCCAACTAATATTACCCACGATCAACGAAATCACAATTGGCAAAGGCTTGGACCTGGCCAAGTTGTGGGTGTTGCAAAAGGGACCTTGCCTATTCCACTATTACTGTTCGACAAGAACGAAGGTATCGGGAACATGGGTGTTTTTGGCGCGGGTGTTCTGTCTAATCATCAGCTGGCAGAAATGAGCTATAAAATTCCCAAAGAACTTAGGCGCTATAATGGCGGATTGATTTTAAAGGATAGAAACGGCGACGGATTTTTATCACCTCGCGATGATGTAATTATTGGCGGAATTGTGAATGAAGTACCTGATGGAGCAACTGGTTTTCAGGTCGTGACACCTTTGGTTCGTGAGAAACCCTTTTTGTCCAAGCCTACAATTGATTTTAACCAGCGAGCGGGGAAAAACCTTGGTGGGTCCATCATGCAAGTTGTTTATATTGCGGGTGATAAGCTTGGGTTTTATAGAATTACATTCTCTCTTTTGGAACGGTTTGGGGATGTAACCAGTCCAGATGGGTCTAGCGTAACTTACACGATGGTTGTCGAATAGAATTAAAGATGAGCAATTGAGTTTGAATAATAATTCAATATCACGGTCTCTTCAGGATTTGAGCGGAACAGCCCATTTTCTCTTCAGTGATAATGTGTCTCAGTGTTAGCATTCTTAATCCGGTTCCAACTGCATAGTCCTGATCTTCTCTTGGAATGTGAACGTGGAAGCCCCGTTTTTCAAAATCAGAAACAAGTTTGAAGACTCTGGACTTTAAGTCTAGTTCCGAAAGTGGTTTGGATTTTGCCTTAGAGAAAACCGAAGCTACCAGAGCTACTGGCATAATGGGAATTACATTGCCAACCTGGGTCATTAAATTGCCACCCAATTTCTCAATGACTTTTGACTTTTGTTTTGGTGTAGATTTATCAAGGGAAATTTTGTTGGTTTTCATCCATTCATTTAATGAAATCGGATTGCCAAAACTGACGCAGGCATGACCGTTTTTATACAGTTTTCCCTGCAGTCGGCGCCAAATTAGCGCGCCTGTATGAGACAAGCTCTTTTTGATGCTAATACTGTAATCTCTGCCGGTATGATCCTTTTCAAGTTTTTTGGTGAGAATTCTGTCTTCCATCACACGGTCGTAATTAATGCCGACTGGAACAAAAACAACATCTCGCCCGTTCGTTTGGCTATATCCACTCAACATATAGCTCAATAGCCCAAATTTTGGTTCGCGTAACTTTCCATCGGTGCTTAATCCACCTTCAGGAAAAAAGGCTTGTGGCACTCCTTCTCGGGTTGCCATGGCAACATAGCGGGCCAGTACTTTACGGTAGAGTTCGTTGTTGGATGAACGCCTAATAAAATATGCGCCCATTGCACGTATCAAGCTTTGCAAGCCCCAAATCCGGGCCCACTCTCCAACTGCATAGGAGAGTGTTGTTCGAGTTGATGCAAGGTAGGTAACAAGAAGATAGTCCATGTTCGAGCGGTGGTTCATAACAAAAACAACGGATGCATTCGGATCAATTGCGCTTAATGCTTCGTCGTTTAAATAACCCACCCTGACACGATAAATTAACCGGGATACAAAACGGGCAAATCGCATGCCTATACCAAAATACGCCAATGGAGAAAACGAGGGGACGATCTCTTTAGCGCATCGCTCGGCTTTCTTCATAACAATTGCAATGGGGGTTCCGGTGGTTTGTGCTTCTTCTTCCGCAGCCAGAACCACTTCCTGATCATACATTATACCAACGGCCTATAGATTAGACTCGTTGCGGCGCATTGGCTCGTGGCTTGCGCTTTTGCTTTTTGTCGGCGGGGGG
>JAALLB010000260.1 GCA_011087745.1 Hyphomicrobiales bacterium
ATTCAAATTGTCGCACCCCTAAATGACAAAGCCAGTAGCTGGGTAGTTACAAAATTTTAAGGTTTTAGCTTATAGCTGATTTCCTGAAACCGGGTCGTCTTTGCATCATATAGCAACAGGCGACCTGCCAGGCTTTCGCCTGTCTCGGTTATTTCTTTAATAATCTCAAGCGCTTGCAAGGAACCAATCACGCCAGTGAGTGCGCCGAGTATTCCGGCTTCAGCACAGGTCGGCAGAAGCCCTTCTGGTGGTTGTTCAGGAAAAACATCACGATATCTTGGATAAAAATCACCATTCGCATCTATTAAATGGGGTTTTAGTGTTGTGATGGAAGCATCAAACTGACCAACAGCTGCTGTCACCAAGATTTTCTCATGCTTTTCACAAAGGTCTGCACTTAGATAGCGCGTATCAAAATTGTCACTTCCATCGGCAACAAGATCATATTGGCTAACCAGCTCATCACCCGTCTTTGGTGATAATCTTTGTTGGTAAATTTCAACTTTTACATTTGGATTAATTGCCTCTAGTGCATTTTTTGCACTTTCAACCTTTGGATCACCACAAGTTTGGGTCGTGTGTATGGTTTGGCGCTGAAGATTTGAAAGCGAAACTTCATCATCATCAACTATACCGATCGTGCCTACACCAGCCGCGGCCAGATATTGCAGGACCGGTGAACTTAATCCGCCAGCACCAACAACCAATACGCGTGCCGCCTTCAATTTTTGCTGACCTGCGCCGCCAATGTCTGCCAAGACAATGTGGCGAGCATAACGTTCAAGTTCTTCTGGGCTTAATTGCATCTAAAGCGCCGCCACCATTGCATCTTGTTTAGCTCGAAGTGCCGCAATTTTCGAACCTTCCGCCACTTTGGCATTGGAATAGGTAATCAATTCACCTTTGGCGATTGGGCTGGTTACAATTCCCTGTTTCAAAAGCCCGGCAGGAATGGCTTTGTTTAATTCAGCTTCTCCTTTTGGCATGACCCAGGCCCGGTAAGTGTATTCACCAATCTGATCCAGAATATCACCAGGTTGCAGGTCTTTCTTCGCAACGGCACAAACTTCCGCAACCGGCTTTGACAGCGGAACCATATCGGCTTTGCCGTAGAGCGCTGAGCGGGCACAAGTAAGTGGCACTTCCAGCGAGGTTAAATGAAAGGGTCGATGGAACGTAAAATACGGTCCTTTTCCCATCTTTAAATCTTCCATGCGTTCTGAAATGCGAGGATGGGACATGTCCGCAACCACGAAAACGCCAGGCGCTACACCTTTCCCAACAGAAAAATCAACGCACCCTTTTTGTGAAAGCACACCACCATCTGATTGCGGAATTAGCGTTGATGAAATTTCATCAATCGTGGCTGATGGACCATGCATGCCTGCTTTGTCCGGTACCAGCCCTGTTGCATTTGCAATGGCGCACATCTCCACCATGGTTTTAGAGCCATCTACAAATTCAACCAGCATACGCACATTCATGTTCCGTGCTTTTGCTTCATCGATATAATTATCGGGCACTGCATCGAAATTTAGTGGGTTATTTTTTCCCTTGCCAGCGCACACAATCTCGTGTCCCATTGCTGAAACAAATTCGATCAGATCCATACAGGAAGATGGTTCATCGCCTGCTCCAAGTGAATAAACAACGCCCAATCTTTCGGCTTCAGATTTCAGGTATGGGCCAATGCACACATCGGCTTCAACGTTCATCATGGTAAGATGTTTGCCATGCTCCATGGCATGAATACCAATTTCTGCACCAACAGCAGGCACACCTGTTGCATCGATTACCACATCAATCAGCGGATTTTCGGCAATCATCAGACTGTCGTCTGTGATCGCCATTTTACCAACCTCAATGGTCGCAGTCATATCAGATTGATTTTCAACAATCTTGCCATTTTCATCAGATCCAAATGCAATTTCCATTGCATGAGCAACCCTATCAAGGTCACGATCAGATACGGCAGCAACCTCTATACCTTTCATATGGGCGACACGGGTAACAACATCGGTTCCCATCTCTCCACAACCAACAAGTCCAATTCGTATGGGTTTATCTGTCTCTGCGCGGGTTTCAAGGTCTTTGGCAAGTCCCGTCAGGGATACGTTGGTCGGCATAAATTAACTCCAAGTTTGGACGACACTATCATGCGCCAAATCGTAAAAGCAATCTGGATAATTAATCCGTATTCAAGTCTTGCTGCTTAGCTTCTATTTCCCATTTCTGACGGAGTTCCTTCCCTTCACTGGTGAAGTTGTTTCCGGTCAATTCCCAGTCTTGAATGCGATCGATGCGGAAATGTCGAAATCCGTTTCTCAATTTACACCAAGCAACCAGAATGATTGCGTCAATGTAATAAAAAAGGGCGATTGGTTGGATTACTCTTTGTGTGGTTTCTTCTTTCAAATCCAAATAAACAATTTCAATCTCGGCTTCTTGTCTAATCAGTTTTCTAAATTCATCGGGTTGGGTATTCGAAGAAGGAATTTGGTTCCATTTCGATACATGAAGAGACGCACTGAACGCATTTTCTTCTGGTAGAACATTTGAAATTTTAGCTGCTACACTTTCAGCTGCTTGAATAAGGCCGCTATCTCCGCTTCTACCCAATAATGATAATCCGACAACCACCGCTTCAAGTTCTTCTTGCGAGAACATTAGCGGCGGCAAATCAAAACCTGACCTCATCACGTATCCAATTCCCGCTTCACCTTCAATCGGCAGCCTGCTTGCCTGCAAGGAGACAATGTCGCGGTATATTGTTCGCACGTTAACTTCCAACCGTTCTGCAAGCGCCTTTGCAGTGACAGGTGCTTTCGCCTGTCTGAGAATTTGGATGACTTCAAAAAAACGAACTGATCTACTCATACCAAATTATAACACAGACTACTGACACATACATGTCAGTAGTGAAATGATATCATAAATCATGAATTAAATTGGAAGGGTTCCAAAGGTAATGCCAAGTTGATTTCAGGATTTATCTCTGATAAGGGTGGGCTATGA
>JAALLB010000261.1 GCA_011087745.1 Hyphomicrobiales bacterium
ACTATCCGTTGTGAATCAATAACTTAATAAAATCCTTATCCCGAATTCGCGTTAACTAACTCTTGAGGAGCTTCATTGGGTTGCTCTGCTGGTAACTCGGTTCCAGGCTCAACTTGAGGATCCGGTTGATTTTCACCTACGCGGTAAAAAACGATTGGGACCTCAATCTCATCGTGTTCACCAACAATGAATGCCATTTTGGAAGGCACTTCAACTTCCGCTACAAAATCAGCCATATATCTGTGATATTCTATGGCAACCAAAAGTTTTGCGACATGCCTGACAATTGCAATTGGATCAACTATCTCAGTGCCCTCTTCACTCTCCAGGATACCCTGTGAGTTTTCATGGTCGCGGGCGTAATCAAGAAACTGCTGTGCAATTGGTCCCAGACCATCAAGAACAACGCTGCCAATATCCATGAAACGACCCTGCCATTCACTGGCTGGGCTTTCACATTGCTGCGTTATTTCTTCGTCAGTTGCCTGGGCAAAATCATACACATCCTCACTATAAAGGCTCACTTCGATGCCCTGATTTAACACTCCGTTCTCATCATGCTTTATTGCATGTGCGGATAAATCGAAACCAACAGCGCTAATTTTATCAGGCTCCGAAACACCACCAGCCAATTCTGACATGCATTCCAAAAGGTCATCATGGGATGTTGAAATATTTAGAGTGAGCGCTGCTTTAAACTGCTCAATGTCCATGTTTTCAAGCACTGCAGCATATTTTGCTTTAGCTTCTTCAAATCTTTTTTGACGAATTTGGGCGTAAACGTCCGAATAGGACATTTCCTGAAAATCACGCAAATTTTTCAATGCAACTTGTGTTGAATCTGCATCAGTCATGGGCATACCCTCATTTAGGCCAATTTAGTAGAGCAAAATTCACTTAAGAAATTATGAAGTCTTGATTATCTGTAAAATATATTGCATTGCCTCCAAATGCTTAAATTTACAGACCTTACAGTCCGCATGGCCGGGCGCACATTGATTGAAAATGCCGAGATTTCCGTGCCCAAGGGTGTGAAGGCTGGATTGGTCGGTGCAAACGGTACTGGCAAGACGACGCTATTCAAGGTTATTATCGGTCTACACCCAAGTGAAACAGGTTCAATCAGCATCTCAAAAGACTGGCGTATTGGCCAGGTTGCTCAAGAAGCGCCAGGTACTGAGAAAAGCCTGATTGAAATCGTGCTCAAGGCTGATGAAGAGCGCACTTCGTTGCTGGAAGAAGCTGAAACCGCAACAGATCCAACGCGTATTTCGGATATTTACCTACGCCTTGCAGATATTGATGCACATACGGCGGAAAGTCGGGCTGCATCCATTCTGGCCGGACTTGGATTTTCTGAAGTTGATCAACATTCACCCGCATCCTCTTTTTCTGGTGGTTGGCGAATGCGTGTCGCACTTGCTGCTGTGCTGTTTGCAGCGCCCGATTTATTACTACTTGATGAACCAACAAACTATCTTGACCTTGAAGGTGCGCTTTGGCTCGAGAATTATCTTGGCAAATACCCCGGAACGGTTCTGGTTATCAGCCATGACAGGGACATGCTGAACAAAGTTGTTGATTCCATCGTACACCTTGAAGGGCGCAAGCTAACGTTTTATCGCGGTAATTATGATAATTTTGAGCGCCAGCGGGCAGAGAAGCGTGAACTGATTGCCAAAGCACGCGAGAAGATGGAAGGCCAGAAAAAGCACATGCAGGCCTTCGTTGATCGGTTCGGTGCGAAAGCCTCCAAGGCTAAGCAAGCCCAATCAAAGCTCAAGGCAATTGGAAAATTAAAGCTCCCCGCCCAACTGGAACAAGAAGGCACAATGCCCTTTAACTTTCCAAATCCGGAACGTATTTCAGCTTTCCCCATGATAAAACTAGAGAATGTCGATTGTGGGTATGATGACAATACGGTCATTTTGAACGGGATAAAAATAAACATCGATGCTGATGATCGCATTGCGCTGTTAGGCTCCAATGGTAATGGCAAATCAACTTTCTCGAAATTACTCGTTGATCGACTGCCTTTTGTTGAAGGTACGATTGTAAAAGCACCAAAGATTAAAGTTGCGATGTTTGCACAGCACCAGATGGATGATCTGCATGCGGATCAAACCCCTGTTGACCATGTTCGCAAATTGATGCCGCAGGCAGGCGAATCCCAAGTGCGTTCCAAGGTTGCTCAGATGGGCCTTAATCACGAGCGCATGGGAACCGTCACTGCAAAACTTTCGGGCGGCGAAAAAGCCAGATTGTTGCTTGGACTTTGTACATTCCATGGGCCAGATCTTTTGATCCTGGATGAACCGACCAACCACCTTGATGTCGGTGCGCGCGAAGCGCTGGTGCATGGTCTTAACGAATTTAAAGGTGCAGTTATTCTGGTTAGCCATGACCGCCATTTGATTGATGCAACGATGGAACGTTTATGGATTGTAGCAGAGGGTAATGTCGGCCCATATGATGGTGATCTTGATACCTATCGAAAAGATGTTTTGCGAGCCGCAAAAACCAAACGTAAGGAACATGTTGCCGAACCGGAGATTATCGTACCGGCAGAACAACCCAAACCGAAGCTGCAAAAGCAAGACCGCGAAGAACGTCGTAAGGAACTTGCGCCCCTAAAAGCAAAAATTTCGGAAAAAGAAAAACAAATTCAAAAGCTTAATGAAGCAATTTCCAAACTTGATTCAAGCCTTTCTACACCTGGCCTATTTGAAAATCACCCGGAAAAAGGTGAGAAGTTTGCCAAACAGCGCGTAGAAGCTGACAAAATGCTGACTGATATCGAAGAAAGCTGGTTGGAGCTAAGCGCTGAATATGATGCCGGGCTGAACGCCTGAGAAAGTTAGAAAACGGGTCTTGGTTAAGTCCAGGAAATTTAGTGGTCAGTGATCTGAAAGATAAAAATTTTGTAACTATACCCATCCTACTCCAAAACCCGAATGTTTTGGTGTGATATGATACGAA
>JAALLB010000262.1 GCA_011087745.1 Hyphomicrobiales bacterium
CTCAAGCCTTAAACGTCAACCCCAAATAATCAGATTTTCAAGGACTCGGAGTATATCACAAAAACCATATCGTGCTCGACAAGTGGCTTGCAGTTCAGGCGTCTCGACCAGGAACTTCGACCATAACAACGGTTCGTTCCTTGATGAAGCACAAGGATTTTACATTTAATAATCCAAATCGTTTTCGCTCACTGCTTGGGGTTTTCTCAATGGGGAACCAGACTGCATTTAATGCAGCAAACGGCAAAGGGTACATGCTGATGGCTGATGCACTCATCAAATTGGATAAAATCAATCCTCAAACTGCTGCCAGACTTCTGACAGCCTTTAGATCTTACAGATCACTGGAACCTGCACGCAGAAAATTGGCGGAAAAAGCGCTGCGCAAAATTGAAAAATCAGGCGAACTTTCCCGGGATACAGCCGATATTTTAGGTAGAACGCTGGCTGGATAAAAATATTTGGCTCCAAAGCCAAATAGATCTTTCCAAGGGCTGGACAAAGTGATTCCACATGATTCATTGTGGTACTGATTCGGCAACGCGGCGGTTGCTGATATTTTGAACAACCGAGGAGGCCTGTGATGTCTCAAGCGGAGGCGCATAACATGCGACACCGTAAGGGTATATTGCGATTGAAAGGCGATAGCTCTGCAACTGTTGTTGCAGGCTACGCCCGACAATTGAGCCACCCTGCCTATGAAAACTTACTGAAATCAGAAACATTTTTGCGCCGGCTAGTACCGGTGCTAATTGTATTATTTCTGGCAATTGCAGGTATTGCCCGATGGATGGCATTAGAATCTCAAGCCGATCTCATTCGCAACCAAACCAACACTGAAATGCATTTTATTGCAGAGTTGATCGAACAAAAACTACTCGCGTTACCACAGGAAGATATCGCTGCACCGTCATCTTCAAAGTTGCAAAACTTCATGTCTGATACCATCCCGGCTAAATACAGAGCAGATGGGCGGAACGTTGTCTTAACTTCTAGAGCGGGTAAAATTATTGCCAGCATACCCTACCGTCCTGAAACACATGGGAAACAACTCGATACCATATTGGGTGATGTCTTGTTGCTCACCACCTTTGGTGAACGTGCAGAGGCTAGAAGCATATCAACTGCCCAAGGTGAACCGGCACTTGGTGTGCACCGAATTCTAAGCAAGCCCTTTGGCGGGGTTACACTCATACAGCCTGAGAGTTTTATTTACGCAGAATGGCGCAAGAACGTTTCACTAAATGTGACACTGTTTGTTGGAACCTCTTCGATTTTGCTGGTTATCCTTTATGCGTATTTTGCGCAGAGTGCTCGGGCGCGCGAAGCCGATGGAATTTATTTCGAAGTACAGAACCGCTTTGACACAGCTCTAATGCGAGGTGGCTGTGGGCTTTGGGACTGGGATCTTTCTCGAGGTCAGTTTTATTGGTCCAAATCAATGTTTGAATTATTGGGCATGAAGCCACGCGATGAGATTATTGGCTTTGCGGAAGTGTCAAAACTTGTGCACCCGGAAGATGTTGACCTTTATGCGCTTGCCTGCCGCGTTCTGGAACAAAACCTGACACAAGTTGAGCAAATCTTTCGCATGCAAAATGGATCGGGCGAATGGTGCTGGATAAGGTTGAAAGTTGAAATCGCCGGTGTTGAGAGTTCGCGCCCACGCCTTGTTGGCATTGCTGAAGACATCACAGAACAACGCATCATGGAGCAGGCAAGTTACCAAAAAGACATGCGTCTGCACGATGCAATTGAAAATCTTCCTGAAGCTTTTGTGCTTTGGGATGATCAAAAGCGTTTGGTGATGTGTAACTCCAAGTATCAACAGCTTCATCAACTCGACCCTGCCTGGTTAAGCGCAGGCATGCCCTATGAAGCTGTTATGAAGCAGGCAAATTCACCGCAAGTCAGCAATCAAAAAGTTCGCGGCCTTGATCAAGATGAAAGTACAAGAACTCTGGAGGTTCAACTTGATGATGGTCGATGGCTACAGATAAATGAACGCCATACGCAAGATGGTGGTTTTGTATCCGTTGGTACGGACATCACGCCAATCAAGTTGCATGAAACCAAACTGGTTGAATCAGAAAAGCGGTTGATGGCAACCGTATCCGACCTTGAGAAATCAAGAATTACACTGGAAGAACAAAAGCAAAAGCTGGCAGAGATGGCTGAAAAATTTGCCGATGAAACACACCGCGCAGAAGCTGCTAACCGGGCGAAATCCGAATTCCTGGCAAATATCTCCCATGAATTGCGAACTCCACTGAATGCGATAATTGGCTTTTCTGAAATCATGAATGAAAGCATGTTCGGACCTTTGGGTTCAGAAAAATACGAAGAATATGCACGCGATATCTATGAAAGTGGCAGTTACCTTCTGGGCATGATTAATGATGTCCTCGACATGTCCAAAATTGAAGCCGGACGTTTTGAGCTTGATTATGAGACCTTCAATCTAAATGAGATGATTGAAGAAACCATGCGCATCGTTTTGCACCAATCAAGAGAACGTAATCTTAAAATTGAAGATAGTGTTTCATCAAAGCTGAATTTGGAAGCAGACCGTCGTGCGATGAAGCAGATTTTGATCAATCTTCTTTCAAATGCCGTGAAGTTTTCCAACGACTGGGGGAAAATTCAAATTCGCGCGAGAAAACGTGGTAATTGCATAACAATTTCATTGGAAGATGATGGTATTGGCATCTCGAAACAAGACCTGAAGAAATTGGGCAAGCCGTTTGAACAGGTGCAAAATCAATTCACCAAAAGCCACAAAGGTTCAGGTCTTGGCCTCGCAATTTCGCGCTCACTTGCTGAGATGCATGGCGGTGCCATGAAAATTCGATCTGCGAATGGAAAAGGAACAATTGTTTCGCTCAGAATTCCTATTAACAAGGATGTGAACTGCAAGAAAGCAGCCTATACCCATCCTACTCCAAAACCCGAATGTTTTGGTGTGATATGATACGAAA
>JAALLB010000263.1 GCA_011087745.1 Hyphomicrobiales bacterium
ATCACATTTATGAATCAATTCAACGCCTTATCCAATAGCGTCTAGTACTGTGGGTTTCGGCTTTAACGCAATGATTATCATTGCCCAAAATACTACGCCTTTCCCATGATTGGATAAGTTGCTTTTACCGCTAAAGGTAATTGTTTGAAACACCTCAATTACTGTAGGTGGCCATTGAATAACGTTTTGCAAAGGCAGCCCATCAATTATTTGAATGTAGTAGAGATAATAAACCTGGGGTGAAAGCCAGATGAAAATCCAGATAAATGCGATTGCAGTTGAGACTTTTAATATGAGTTTCCAATGTGCTGTGAGCTTCCAGAAAATTGCTATTATTGCGGTGGCTAGCACAAATGACAGAATGACCAAACCAACACGCTCCATCGCCGATAAGTGGAAGAACGCGTCATTGGCAAATAAATCTTGCAATTTGGGTGTCCCGCAATTTAAAAGTTAGCCGACATTATCCTTCCCATTAGGGTGTGGCTAGGTTATTAAGCTTATCTAATATTACATCAGATTATAAGACCAGATATACAATCATGACAGAACTTATCGATACCAGAACCGCAGATCCAAAACGATTTATTGCCGGCAGTGCAGATGATTGGGAAGTTATTATTGGGCTTGAAGTTCATGCCCAAGTTTCTTCTAATGCAAAACTTTTCTCTGGCGCTTCAACAAGGTTTGGTGCGGAGCCGAACAGTAACGTTTCATTGGTTGATGCAGCCATGCCAGGCATGTTGCCGGTTATCAATGAAGAATGTGTGGCTCAGGCTATTCGAACCGGACTTGGTCTTAATGCAGCTATTAATCTTCGTTCAGTATTTGACCGTAAAAATTATTTCTACCCAGATTTGCCTCAAGGTTATCAGATTTCTCAGTTCAAGGACCCGATTGTTGGTGAGGGAACAATCACTATTTCTGTAGGCCCTAACAAAAAGGGCGAATATGAGGATGTGGAGATTGGCGTGGAACGGCTTCACCTTGAACAAGATGCTGGTAAATCGATGCACGATCAGCATCCAACGATGAGTTTTGTCGATCTGAACCGTACTGGTGTTGCGCTTATGGAAATTGTTTCAAAGCCTGATATACGCTCATCAGATGAAGCAAAGGCATATGTTACGAAGTTGCGTTCTATTTTGCGTTATCTTGGAACCTGTGACGGCAATATGTCAGAAGGTTCCATGCGTGCAGATGTGAATGTTTCTGTTCGTCGTCCAGGTGAGGGGTTTGGCACCAGATGCGAAATTAAAAACATGAACTCAATTCGCTTTATTGGCCAAGCCATCGAATATGAAGCGCGCCGACAAATTGCGATCCTTGAAGATGGCGGCTCGATTGATCAAGAAACAAGACTTTATGATCCTGTAAAGGGAGAGACACGTTCCATGCGTTCAAAGGAAGATGCGCATGATTATCGTTATTTCCCTGATCCTGATCTACTACCTTTAGAATTTAGCCAGGCTTATGTTGATGGTCTTAAATCTGATTTGCCGGAACTGCCAGATGCCAAGAAGGCTCGATTTGTCTCTGAGATGGGCTTGTCCCCATATGATGCGTCTGTGCTCGTGGCTGAAAAAGCGAATGCAGATTACTTTGAAAAAGTGGCTGATGGCCGTGATGGGAAAGTTGCAGCGAACTGGGTTATCAATAACTTGCTTGGAAAATTAAAAGAGGATGATACTGAGATCTCAGATAGTCCAATTTCTCCCCAACAGATTGGTTGTCTTGTCGACCTGATTAAAGAAGGCACAATTTCCGGACAAATCGCCAAAGATGTATTTGAAATTGTCTGGGAAGAGGGAGGCGATCCTGCGCAAATCGTCGAAAACCGAGGCATGAAACAGGTTACAGATACAGGTGCCATTGAAGCAGCTGTTGATGAAATTATTGCAGCCAATCCAGAACAAGTTGAAAAAGCCAAGGAACGTCCACAACTGGCTGGCTGGTTTGTTGGTCAGGTTATGAAATCAACAGGCGGCAAAGCTAATCCTCAAGCTGTGCAAGCCTTGGTAAAGCAAAAGTTGGGTGTTTAATAATGACTGAGGGGTTGTTGCAAAAATGCAATGAGCCTCTTGTCTTTATTGGTTTTGCCCGCAACGACTAATATGCGATAGATCATAATGTTTTTTGTTAGAACCGCTTCAGAACAAGATTTGCCAAGGGTGCAAGAGATTTTGCATTATACGTGGCATGCAACCTATGATGATATTTAGGGCGTCGCCAAGGTAAATGAAATTACGGAAAACTGGCATTCCATGAAGCGATTGAAGGATATGCGTCATACACCACAGTCGGAATTTTTAGTGGCTGACAATGGTACGATCATTGGTGGTATGGCGTATGCAACTCAGCGTGAAAAAACTATCAAATTACACCAACTCTATGTTCATCCTGATTTTCATGGCGGAAAGACAGGGCTACATCTGCTGATTGAAATTGAAAATTCTTTTATTGATGCGGATACCATCAAACTGGAAGTTGAAGAAAAAAACTCCAAAGCTATCAAGTTTTACGAAGCATTTGGTTTCAAGAAGGTTGGTGAGACGCAAGATTGCGGGGAAGATGGTTCAGGTATTCCAGCCATTATTATGGAAAAACCTATTGTATATGCAGATGACGATGAGCATCTGCATGATCACTAATCAATAAAAAAGGCTCCAAGAAGGGAGCCTTTTCAATATTCTAAAAAGACAAAACTTACTTATAAGCGCTCTCTTTGCCCATTTTTTTCGTAAGCATGTAATACACAACTGCACGGTATTTATTGCGATTGGATTGCCCGTAGGTATCCATCACTGACGCAATTGCACCGTCAAGATCGTCGCTTGCAGAACAGCCCAATTTTTTGATTAGGAAATTGTTCTTTATACCCATCCTACTCCAAAACCCGAATGTTTTGGTGTGATATGATACGAA
>JAALLB010000264.1 GCA_011087745.1 Hyphomicrobiales bacterium
AATCACATTTATGAATCAATTCAACGCCTTATCCAATAGCGTCTAGTACTGTGCGCTATGCCTGCAAGTGCTTTTACGCTTTCTCCAACGGTTGAAGTCATAACTATCCCAAGCGTGGGAGCCACATTCCAAACCGTCAATTTTGAGAATACCTATGGAACCGCTGTTCCTGTTTGTTCCTATACCCTAGCCAACGCATCCAATCCGCCTGCTACTGTTCGTATTACCAGCATTGGTTCTGGTAGCATGCAGGTGCGAATTCAACAGCTTGAAAATTCAGCAGTTGTAACGCCTGGTACAGTTTCATGCTTGGTTGCCGAGTTGGGGGTCAACCTACTTCCTGATGGTCGAAGACTTGAAGCTCGCACAGTGCTGTCAACTGCTACGCATGGATTGAGCACGCCAACCAATTTTACAATGCATCGATTGCGTCCATGCAAAACATGTCTGGGTCTTTTTCTGGGTTTTCAAATGCGATTGCCCTGGGGCAGGTAATTACATTCAACGATGCAAGAGCCAGTGTATTTCATGCCAATGATTGTGATGCCAGGGGTAATCCGGCTTTTCTTTCAGGGTTTGGAGATGGCATTTGCGTTACGAAGCATATTGGCCAAATTAACAGCACCCGAGCGAATGAAACACTGGGTGTAATCGTTATTGAAACCGGCTCTGGAACCTATGATGATGTTGCGTATTCCGTAGCCCGAGGGCCAGACAATGTTGCTGGCACCGGTAATGCCCCCCATATAATTATTCGCTTGCTGGGAATGCGGAATTTGCTGTTGTAACGCAGGCTGGTGAAGATGGCGGGCAGGGTGGCTGGGCTGTTACCTTTGGATCAAGTCCGGTTTCTGGCAGCACACTTGGAGTTGCAATTGAAGAAGAAACGGTTGCCGGTGATACAAGCCGTACCCACACCACTGAGAATGTTGATTATTTTGTCGTTCGCCGACTTCCGGTTTTTACGGCGGACAAAACCGTCGATCGGACTGAAATTGCCGAAGAGTTGACGCTGAATTATGAAATTGTGCTCGAAAATACTGGCCGGATTAATCAAACGGGTGTGGTTGTTGATGATACTTTGCCGGATGCAAGTACCGGCACTGTTACGGGTCCGGTTGAAAGCATCACGGCTGATAGTGTATTTGAAGTCGGGGAGACTTGGACTTATACGGTGAGCTATGTCGTTACGGCGGGAGATATTACCGCTGCAAGTGATTTGATCAACACTGTGTCTGTTACCGCTGATCAATACACCAGTGAAAGCCTGGCAGATGAAACTGCTTCTGCAACCACAACGATAGTTCCTGGTAATCCATCTATTACGGTAACGAAAACTGCAGATGCTGACACAAATGTTCCTGCCGGTGTAACCGTTACCTATACTTATGTTGTTGCCAATACAGGTAATCAGTTTGTTTCTGATATCACCTTATCGGATGCACATGGCGGGAGTGGACCGCCGCCCACGCCTACCAATGAAACTTTAAGCACTGACAATGGCATCAGCAATGATTCAACGGATGCATCTGTTGATGGAAGCTGGGACAGTCTTGCGCCTGGGGATGAAGTTACCTTTACGGCCACCTATGTCGTCACGCAAAATGATGTTGATACACTGCAATAAGAAAAACAGTCATTTCTGCTTTGCATTACAGAACGTAATTCGTTAGTTTTCCTGAAGATACTTAATAAACTCTGGAGTTAAGAGATGCGCTGGAAAGGCCGTGGCAAAAGTGCCAATGTAAATGATGCCCGTGGGCAAGGTGGTGGTGGATTTGGAATTCCATCTGGTGGTCGCAGAAGCCTGCCCATCGGCGGAGGCCGTCGCGGTGGCGGCATGGGGATTGGAACCCTGGTAATCATTGGCATTGTAATGATGTTCCTTGGCATTAATTCACTGAAGCTTCTTGCTGGTGGATTGGGCGGTAATATCGGCGGTGGATTTGCACCTCAAATGGAAGCCCCAAAGCGTCAACAAGCCCCACGCGCAGAATATAGCGATGATGAGATGAAGCAGTTTGTTCAAACGATACTGGGTTCCACAGAACAAGTTTGGACAAAAATTTTTGCAACTTACGGCAAGCAATATCCTAAACCTAAGTTGAACCTGTTTGGCGGTCAGGTGAGATCAGCGTGTGGATTGGCATCGGCAGCATCTGGGCCATTTTATTGTCCAGGCGATAGCCAGGTCTACATTGATTTGTCTTTTTACAAGGAACTTGAACAAAAGTTCGGCGCTGGTGGCGATTTTGCGCAAGCTTACGTGCTTGCTCATGAAGTTGGCCACCATATTCAAAACATAATGGGTGTCTTGCCACAATTTAACAGGATGCGCCGCTCAATGGGCAAGGTTGAAGTCAACAAGATGTCAGTGAAGGTTGAGCTTCAAGCTGATTGTTTTGCAGGTGTTTGGGGACATTTCGTCAATAAAGAAGGATGGTTGGAAGCAGGCGACCTTGAAGAAGCGCTGGTTGCTGCAAATCAGATTGGTGATGATGCAATTCAAAAACGTACACAAGGTTACGTTGTGCCAGAGAGCTTTAATCATGGCACATCGGAGCAGAGACGGTTTTGGTTCCGTCGCGGGTTTGAATCAGGTCGTATTGAAAGTTGTGATACGTTTAAAGCACGTAAGCTTTAAAGAGCCAGAAAACTAATTGAAGCACATTTGGCTGCGCTGATTTCCTTTGGCGCAGCAGTATTTTCAACCTTGCCAGTTGTTATGTCTGACTTGGCAGATACTATTCTAGTTCTACGTGTAGCGATGGCTGACAGGCCTTTGCGAAGGCTTATGCAGTCGTTGGAATCTGAGCAATTTGTTGATGTGTAAGGCATTGCGCTAACGTTTCTTATTATTAAAGGCTCAGTTTCCAATACGTATGCACGAACCGTTGATTGCGGTGGCAAGA
>JAALLB010000265.1 GCA_011087745.1 Hyphomicrobiales bacterium
GAATATTCATAGCCCACCCTTATCAGAGATAAATCCTGAAATCAACTTGGCATTATCCTTAAAAGCCATGCAACAACCTAAATGACTACTTTTGCGGAAACAATAACAGCTCGATTGAGCTGAAAGAATTTAAACCAACTCACACGCCCAACAAAAAACCCGCCAGGCAAAGCTGGACGGGTTTTAAAAATTCAGAAACTGGAAGCTCTACTTCAAACTGGCGCAGAATTTTTGGATGCGCTCGCATGCTTTGGTTAAGGCCTCAGTTGAGGTTGCATATGAAATACGGAAGTTTGGACCAAGGCCAAAGGCTGAGCCATGTACAACTGCAACGCCCTCAGCTTCCAGCAATTCGGTTACAAAATCCTCATCGGTTTCAAGAACCTTGCCGGTTTCCGTCGTCTTGCCCATTAGTGCTTTGCATGATGGATAAACGTAAAACGCACCTTCTGGTTTTGGACAATCAATACCAGTTGCCTGGTTCAACATGGAAACCACAAGATCACGGCGCGCTTCAAATTCCTTGCGACGTTCCGGAATAAAATCCTGAGTGCCGTTAAGCGCTTCGACCGCTGCCCATTGAGCAATCGAACAGGTTCCTGATGTGGACTGACCCTGAATTAGGTTCATTGCCTTGATGAGTTGAGGAGGCCCCGCACAATATCCTAAACGCCATCCAGTCATCGCATAGACCTTTGAAACACCGTTCATGGTCAGAATGCGGTCATAAAGGCCAGGCTCAACCTGTGCCGGTGTTACAAATTCAAAATCGCCATAACAAAGATGCTCATACATATCATCGGTTAAGATCCAAACATCCGGATATTTTAACAGAACATCTGTCAGCTCTTTAAGTTCGGCATGGCTATAGGCTGCACCTGAAGGGTTGGAAGGTGAGTTAAACAAGAACCATTTTGTTTTTGGCGTAATGGCAGTTTCGAGCTGAGCGCCCGTAATCTTTAAATTGTTTTCAATGGTAGCCTCAACAAAAACAGGTTCGCCGCCATTTAGAAGAACCATATCCGGATAGCTCACCCAATAAGGTGCCGGAATAATAACTTCATCACCCGCATCAAGCGTTGCAGCAAATGCGTTATACAAAATCTGCTTACCGCCCGTACCGGCAATTACCTGGCTTGGGTCATAATCAAGGCCATTCTCGCGCTTAAACTTGGCTGCAATCGCTTCACGAAGTGGCAAAATACCAGGAACGTCCGTATATTTCGTCTCACCGCGATTAATGGCATCAATCGCCGCCTTTTTGATGTTGTCTGGCGTGTCAAAATCAGGTTCCCCTGCTCCAAGGCCGATGATGTCACGACCTGCACCCTTCAACTCACGAGCCTTTTGTGAAACTGCAATGGTTGCAGATGGTTTCACGCGAGAAAGACCTTTGGCAATAATGCCCATAACTTAAACTCCGATATAAAATTGAAAATTTGGCCTAAACCAACACCCCAACCTTCTATTCCTTGGAGCTTTCCAAATCAAGTGCTGGTCGTTTAATTGGCACAGGAATTGGCGCTTTATAAATATTGCCCTCCGTATGCTTAAGGCCATGCGGGTTTGGTCCAATCCCACCACCCAGATTTAAAAGCACATCCGCCCTTAATTTGCCAACCGGAATGAGATATTTTTTGGACAATTGCTTGAGGGTCAATTGCTGATCTTTTGTCACCGGTTTTGGTTCAACAGGTTGTTCAACAACAGCTGGTATTTTTGGTTTTATATTCACCACAATAACACCATCTTTAACCGCCGGCCGTTTGGTTGGCGAAGGTGGAATATCCCAGTCGAGAGATGCAACCGGAAAACCGCCCTCAGGTACTATTATCTGTGTGTCGATGCCATCAAAGTCTTGCGGGCTGGGCGCATCAGGTGGGCGTAATTTGGGTTTACCTTCAGCTGCATACTTTCTTGGACAAATATCTTTTGTAATATCGTAGGGTTGCCTGGAATTAAACGTCTCATCCCTGAATTCTTTAAATTTAACAACGCCTTCCTGCTTTTTATTGAATCCATCCAACAACAGGCGAGCCGCTCTGATATTGCGTCTCAGGCCGGATTTTTCTCCAAAAACAATTGCAACAAGTGTACGGTTTTTGCTTTTCGTTCTAACGGCAACATTAAACCCTGATGCACAGACATAACCCGTCTTCATACCATTGGTACCATCAAATAATCGCAACAAAGCATTATGATTACGCAAGCGCCTTCTGCCAACTCTGATCGCCGGAATATCAAAATAATTTGCGTATTGTGGGAACTCATTTGTCAGCTGCATCGTAAGCAATGCCATATCGCGTGCGGTCGTGTATTGCTGCGAATCGTGCAAGCCATGCGGATTGGAAAAATGGCTGTCAATCATTCCCAATCTGCGGGCATGGGAATTCATCAAAGAAACAAATTGCTCTTCACTTCCAGAGGTCGCCTCGGCGAGCGCAACAGCAATATCATTGGCAGATTTCACCATGATAATTTTGAGCGCGGTTTCTATAGTCAGAACCGTGCCAACCGAAAAACCCATTTTGGAAGGCGGCTGGCTGATCGCTGCTTCAGAAATTCGAACAGGTGAGTTCATGGCGATACTTTGCAACCCCCCGAGCGTTTTGAAAACCGTATAAGCTGTCATCATCTTGGTCAGAGATGCAGGTGCCCAGCGCGCAAAAGCAAGCTGATGCGAAAGCACTTCACCAGACTGCATATCAACGACAAGATGAGGCCGTTTTGGTGGTCCTAGCAAGTCATCACCATAGGCCACAGGGATGATCGAGAAAAATGCCGCCACAAAACAGGCAATGATTTTCAACTGAATAAAATGCGTCAAGTGAATTCCATATCAATTTGGCTCAGTTTCCAATACGTATGCACGAACCGTTGATTGCAGTGGCAAGACAGGC
>JAALLB010000266.1 GCA_011087745.1 Hyphomicrobiales bacterium
CGTATCATATCACACCAAAACATTCGGGTTTTGGAGTAGGATGGGTATAGCATTAAAAAGCCGATGATTATTGGCCTGATTGTAATTGGTATATTCTTCGCTGGTTTTGGATATTGGGCAATTCGTGCGCCAATTGCTGGTGCGGCCATTGCACCAGGTGTTGTTATTGCAAGTGGGCAGAATCAAAGCATTGATCATTTGGAAGGTGGTATTATTGCCGAAATCGCTACGCGCAACGGAGCACTGGTAAAACAGGGTGATCCATTGGTGTACCTTGATCCAACACAAGCCGCATCCAGCCGTAACCGTGTTGAGAAGTCACTGATTGCCCTTTATGCAAAACTTTCTCGCATGACGGCTGAAATGAGTGACGCAGAAGCAATAAACTTCTCTTATGAATTATTGGAACGCGCTAAAAATAATCAACAAACCCAACCGTTGGAGTTGCAAGAAGCCGAGTTCAACTCGCGACTTGTTCAGCACAAGTCAGAGCTTAGCGTTTTGGATGAGCAAGTAAGCGCAATTGAGCAAGAAATGTCCGGTATCGAATTGCAAATTGGTGCAGAAAATACAAAACTTGTCGTGCTTGAAAATGAAATTAAAGCAAAGAAATCTTTGCTTGATCGCGGTCTTACACCCAAAAACCAGTACAATGCTCTTTTGCGAGAGCAAGCTGATACCCAAGAGGCAATTGGTTCTCTAACTGCTAGGATTGGCCAGCGGAAAAAATCAATTTCAGAAGTTAGAGTTCGCCAGGAAACACTTCGTGCAACGCGCCGCTCTGAAGCTTCTAGCCAAATCAATGAATTGCGTACTCAAATTGATGACCTTGAAGAGCAATTGACTTCGCGTGCTGATATTTTGCAACGCATGGTCATTCGCGCACCGGTAGATGGTGTTATTGTGAAAATTGAGAAGAATACCATTGGTAGTATTATTAGTCCGGGAGAAACAGTTCTCGAGTTATTGCCGACATCAAGCGATCTGATAATTTCTGCACGCGTTTGACCGATAGATATCGATATTGTAACAATCGGCCAAGAAGCAAGTATCAGGTTTTCAGCGCTAAATACCCGAACTACACCAGAGGTGCCGGCTACTGTGGAATATATCTCTGCTGACCGTTTGGTTGATCAAGCAACCCAAGAACCATACTTCGATGCCCGCTTAAAGTTGATATCGGATCTTCCTGAGAATTTTGACCCGGATAAGATTTATGCCGGGATGCCTGTAGATGCATTTATCCAAACCGGTGACAGAACCTTTGTTGAGTATCTCGCAAAGCCAATTACGGATAGTTTCCGAGGCGCTTTTACAGAAGAATAAACTCCTGAAATTTAAAACAGATCGCCTTGGGAAGAACCGTCTGGTTTGGATTTGGCAGACTTCTTTTGCGATGGTGGTTTCACATCACCACCGGCAGCAACAGCCGCGATACGGCCATCTCGCAATTCAACACTAAATGCTTCGCCTGATTTGACATTTTCAATCGATGCAATTGGTGTGTCTTTGGCATTGCGGACAACTGCATAACCACGATCCAAAATACTCTTGTAAGAAAGACTACCAAGTAATCGGTTGGCCTGATCATATCGCGCTTTTGCCCTAACAGCCTTGTTTTCAAAAGCGTTGATGTTGCGTCTGGTCAACTCGTTTATATAGGTGCGGGTTGATTTAATCTTATTGCCGTGAGCTGTATTTGCCCTTCGGCTAAGTGCATCCAGTCGGTCATTGTTTCTGGCAATTGATGATGACAATCCGCGATGAGAAAGTCTGCCCGCTATACTTTCATAACCGGTGCGCTTACGCCTTGTTGCAAGATCTAGGCCTCGTCCAAGTCTTCCACTTGCTTCATCAAGTCTGCGCCTTGGCATTGCAAGCAGCATATCAGGAGAGGCAAGGCCCCGCTGCGCAGCTAATAGATTGCTGCGAGCTTTTTCGAATTGTCTGGAAAGAGCGGATTGCAGTCGCGCTTTGTAACTTGCAATAGTTGCATCAAGTTCCGATTTTACCGGTATTGCAAGTTCAGCAGCACCCGTTGGTGTAGGTGCACGAACATCGGCTGCAAGGTCCAATAATGTCCAGTCAGTTTCGTGTCCTACTGCAGAGATAAGCGGGATATCAGAACTAGCTGCTGCACGTACTACAATCTCATCGTTAAAGCCCCAAAGGTCTTCAATCGAACCACCACCACGCGCTACAATTATCAGATCAGGTGGTTCATTCATGGCATTAAAGCCATTTATTGCATTGCTTACCTCAGCTCCGGTTGTCTCACCCTGTACTCGAACGGGCCATACAATAACGTGCAAGGGAAAGCGGTCGTTAATGCGGTGCAGGACGTCACGAATTACAGCACCCGTGGGCGATGTGATAACGCCGATTGTTTTTGGCATATAAGGCAGAAGTTGTTTGCGTTCTGGGGCGAAGAGGCCTTCAGCTTCCAGTTTTGCCTTGCGCTCCTGGAGTAAGGCCATGAGCGCGCCGGCACCTGCAGGCTCAAGGTTATCAATAACAATCTGATATTTGGATGACCCTGGATAGGTTGTAAGTTTTCCGGAAGCAATGACTTCTAAGCCTTCCTCAGGAAAATGTTTAAGTTTGTTGGCAACACCCTTCCAGATGACAGCTTCAATTCTTGCGCGGTCATCTTTAAGCGCAAAATAACAATGCCCAGAAGAGTGCGCTCCCCGAAACCCTGTTATTTCTCCTCGAATGCGAACATAACCAAACCGTTCCTCGACTGTCTTTTTTAAAGAAGAGGAGATTTCAGTAACTGTATATTCAGTCTGGTTCGACTTTGCATTTCCGGTGTCGGAATAGCTTTTGGGTTCGCTCATAAAGTTCTTTTATACCCATCCTACTCCAAAACCCGAATGTTTTGGTGTGATATGATACG
>JAALLB010000267.1 GCA_011087745.1 Hyphomicrobiales bacterium
TTTCGTATCATATCACACCAAAACATTCGGGTTTTGGAGTAGGATGGGTATATAAAATATGGCATGCGGTATATGACCTAGCGCGCGCTCATATCCATGACCGTAATATCGTTCATTTTTCTTCTGGTGGTCTTGGCAACGGATGGTGTACCAAACCTGTGGCTATTCATGACATGGTTACTGCTGGCTTTTTTCTGCTGCGGGATTCTTTTTGGCAACTTTAATGCACTTGCAATGGAACCAATTGGGCATATGGCAGGATTAGGAGCAGCTGTTGTAGGTTCTTTATCCACCTTTATATCCATACCAATGGGGTGGGCTATTGGCGCACAATTTACCGGCACAGTAACCCTATTAATACTTGGATTTACCGTTTTCGGTTGTTTATCAGTGCTTGTTATATGGTGGACAGAACGCAGCTTGGAAGCTTAACACCTACTCAGGTTGAAATTCCAAGCCTGCAAGATTACCGCACGACCAAACTACCTTGCATGGCGAATGAATGTTCTTGTCTTTATAGTTTAATATCAATCGCTTAAGTAAATCACTACCCGAACTCTCGACCATCGCACCGCCATCAGAAACATTGTGAACTAGGCACGCAATTTTGCTTCCATTCAGATCAATAATCAATTCAGCTGGTTCGCCGGTTTTTTCACGGGGTTGAGAGCGCCTGTTAGCACGCATGATATCTGCTTGCTCGGCTGCTTCATAAAGTGAGGTAAAAGATGCGCGCACGTACATGGTCTTTCTCCATCAGCCACCCATTTTTCAAAACTATGTCGGTCAAAAGTTAACAAAATCTAAATAAATGATGCTCTTAACAAATCCAGAGCAACGAGCGTCATTACGATTTTAAAGCATAGTTTTAGCTTTTCCTCAGGCATTTTGTTCAGGAGTAAAGTACCTGCTTTGGTGCCAATAAAGCCCGATAATACGATTAAAAATACCAAAGGTAACCATTCCCAAAAGGCAAAGCCGGCAAATCCAAAAGCCACAACCTTTAAAGAATGTTGAACTGTCATGGTTGCCCCATGCGTTGCAACCATCTTGCGATGCTCGTTGAAAAGGCTGTTCAAAAATAAAGCCACTATCGGGCCGGTAGCGCCAGCAAACATCGAGGTAAAGGTGGTAACCAGTCCACCAAGGGAGATAAGAACAGGGCCCGGGTTTTCAATCTTTGGAAGCTTTATCCAGATTATTGTTATAATAAACAGACCCAAAAACCCTCTCAAAATGTAGGCAGGTAGTTGGACTACCAAGATAGCTCCTGCCAAAGCACCTAATAGGCTGCCAAACAAGAAAATTCTTACAATACGCCAGTTAATGTGAGCGCGCTGAACATAGGATCGGCTGGTGTTAGAGCCCAATTGTACAAGTCCGTGAACTGGAATAAGCGCAGCAATAGGGATCAGGTAAGTCATCAAGGCGAGCATAATAAGCCGCCACCTACACCAACAGAAGCTGTTAGTGCGGAGGTAAAAAAACTGGCTGTAATTAGAATTCCGGCAGAAAGAACGGTTAAGCCTTCGGGTAGAAAGCCTAACATGCCGTCCATTTATTTGCTCTCGTCAGCAATCTTTGTAAATTGCCCATGGGGGCGATATTGAACAAGATAAGTCGGCAAAATTGCTGCCATTGGAGTTGGATTTAAACCCATTCCCTGTAGCGTACGGTTTTGTTTTGTTGCTTCGTCTGAAACAACGTTATCCGTTTTCAGCATTTCAACTTGATCAGATGTAATGGGTGCGCCAGGTAACCACCCCAATGCCTTGCCCATCATGCCGGCAACAACCCAAGGGATGCTCACCAGCATTTTCTTGCGGCCAACTTCCTTTAGCAATAACTCAAGGCATTCTAGGAAGCTTGGTGTTTGCGGTCCCCCAAGTTCATAGGTTTTGCCTGCATCAAACTTGCCATCAACAGCCAGCGCAAAAGCTTCTGCCACATCTCCTACATAGACCGGCTGGAATTTGGTTGTTCCACCACCAATTAATGGCAATCCAGGAGCAAATCTTGCCATTGCTCCAAATCGATTGAAAAAATCGTCTTCTTGGCCAAAAACAATTGAAGGACGCATAATAATTGCATCTTTCAGAATTTTTTGAACAGCAGCTTCACCCTCGCCTTTGGTTTCTCCATAGGCAGATGTGGATTCTGTATCAGCACCAATGGCACTCATATATATCAGTTTTGCTTTTTCTGCGCGTGCTGCTTCCGCAACTGCCCGTGCTCCAAACACATGAACTGCATCAAATTTTTGTCGACCGGACTCAGCCAACAGACCAACCAGATTGATAACGACATCAGAACCTCTAACGGCAGCATCAACCGATTTCCGATATCGCAGGTTTGCTTGCACAAGCTGAATTTGCCCAACATTGCCAATCGGCTGCAGAAAGCCAGCCAAATCGGGGCGACGTACGGCAACCCGAACGCGATATCCACGATTTACAAGTGCACGTACGACATAACGGCCAACAAAGCCTGAGCCGCCAAAAATGGTTACGAGTTTTGGTGTATCTGAAATCTTCATAAAACCTGTCCAAGAATTCTCTTTAAGGTCTTTCTACTCATTCTTGAACGAAATGAAAAGTGTTCAAAGGGCCGGATTGGCATCAATTTTATTCTTCTCGGGGTTTTTTCTTGTTCCGCCTGCACTTAGCGAGCAATATATTATCTCTTTCCAGTTTTTCTCCCATTTCTTGCGCCATAAAAAAGGCCGCTGGCAAACTGGGCAAATCTTTTCGGGAAGTTCATTTTTATTAATTGTGGTCATGAGAATCGCTTTTATGACGTGTAGCACCACCATATCCTGTTTTGATCACTATGGTAATGGCATTGATATCACCGCGGTTTAGCTGAACCTTAAGAAAGCATGTCAAAAAAC
>JAALLB010000268.1 GCA_011087745.1 Hyphomicrobiales bacterium
CTGAAACGTCAACCCCAAATAATCAGATTTTCAAGGACTCGGAGTATAGCAGGACTGATACTGTCAGCCCTGTGAACAAAATAATTCCAAAATGGCTATTGGACTTGAATAGTTTCAAGCATTGTTTTCCATCCTGGATATCAAGGTTTTTGAGTTGCCAGAACATGTGGAATGTGCCTGCCAATAAACCAAGATATGCAGGAATTACAGCCCATTGAGTTGGCGGAACAGCTGTCCAAAAACTTGCCAGAAACAATATCAATGCCAAGGCATACAAAATTGCTATGGCCTTTTTTGTTTGCTCTCCAAAAAGCCGTGCTGTTGATTTCACACCAATTATTGCGTCATCTTCTATGTCCTGGTGGGCATAAATTGTGTCATAGCCAATTACCCAGCATATCGAACCCATATACAACAATAGCGAAGCAAGTGAGATTTCTCCTGCTATCACTGACCACCCCATTAATGCTCCCCATGAGAATGCGAACCCAAGAAAGAGTTGTGGCCACCAGGTAATACGCTTCATGAATGGATAAACAGCAACTGTTAACAGCGAAGCAACACCTAGCCAGAATGTAAAGACTTGAAGGATAGAAACGGCCAGTAAAACAAATAATCCGAGAACAGCCTGACCGAAAAGGAAGATTATCGCACCCTTTTTGCTCGCCCGTCTGGACGGCAATGGACGGGACCGCGTGCGAGCAACTTTATCATCGATATCGATATCAACCAGATCATTATAGGTGCAACCAGATCCACGCATAAGAAAGGCGCCGAGCGTGAAAAGTGCCAGAAAAAATGAGCAAATTATCAAATTTATCTCTATGAATGGGCTTCCGTCAGCAGGAATTTTTGAATTCACCGCAAGGACGACCAACATAAAACTCCACCAGCAAGGCCACATCAAAAGTTGCCAGCCTATGGGTCTTTCCCATCTTGCCAATTGAGCGTAAGGCCACACCCATTTTGGCAGATGATAAACCCACGAATGCTTCAGCGCGTCCGCGACTTTGTCTTCTTGCGATATGTTGCTTGCATCTGTCATTAGATAAATCTGTGGACTGCTAACTCTCTAGCGTCAAGGGCTTCATTGTCACGGGGTTTACATGGTAAGAAAATGCAACATTTTTAGTGGAGAAAAGCCTGTGAACATCCTGCTTCTTGGTTCTGGTGGCCGTGAACACGCACTTGCATGGAAACTTACTCAATCACCTATACTCACAGAGCTTTTCTGCGCACCAGGGAATGCGGGTATTGCGCAAATTGCCAAATGTGTTGATTTACAAGTGAACGATCATCCAGGCATTTTGAAATTTTGCGCTGACAATACAATTTCGTTTGTTGTGGTTGGCCCGGAAGGCCCATTGGTTGCAGGCCTTGCTGATGAACTGCAGGAAGCAGGCATTGGTGTGTTTGGACCTTCTGAATATGCGAGCCAGTTAGAAGGTTCAAAAGGATTTACCAAAGATTTGTGCGCAGAATTTAACATTCCCACTGCAGCCTATAAACGGTTCACGGAAGCAACCAGTGCCAAGGCATTTCTTGATGAAATGTCCATTCCGGTTGTGATCAAGGCGGCTGGACTTGCAGCCGGCAAAGGTGTGATCATTGCAGAAACACGGGCACAAGCAGAAGAAGCCATTGATGATTGCTTTGCAGGTTCTTTTGGAGAGGCTGGTCATGAAGTTGTGATTGAAGCATTTCTGGAGGGTGAAGAAGCCAGTTTATTTGCACTTTGTGATGGCCAAACAGCAATGCTGCTTGGCACTGCCCAGGATCACAAGCGGGTTGGCGATGGCGACACAGGTCCCAACACTGGCGGTATGGGCGCATACTCCCCTGCTCCGGTCATGACACAAGAATTGATCGACCAAACGATGTCAGACATCATCGTGCCAACACTCGCCGGGATGCATTCACGCGGCCATCCCTTTAAAGGCATTTTGTATGCAGGTCTCATGCTTACCAAAAATGGTCCGGAGCTTATTGAATACAACGTGCGATTTGGCGATCCTGAATGTCAGGTCCTTATGCCGCGATTGAAATCCGATTTGCTGGAGTTGATGATTGCAGCAAGTGAGGCATCTTTACTGCAACACGATGCGGAATGGACAGATGATTGTGCCTTGAGCGTAGTATTGGCCGCCAAGGGCTATCCTGGGTCTTACGAAAAAAATACAGTAATAGAAGGCGTTGAACGCGCTGAAAACGATGGTGCGCTAGTCTTTCATGCAGGCACTGCCGCCGATGGTGATAAACTGCTGGCTATTGGTGGACGCGTATTAAACGTCACGGCAATTGCTCCATGCGTGAGCGATGCGCAAACCAAAGCCTATCAAGCAGTTGATGCCATCAGTTGGGAAAACGGCTTTTGCCGCCGGGACATTGGCTGGCGTGCAGTTAGACGAGAAAAAGCTTAAATACTCTTAAGCAGAAGATTTAACCAGGTTAACGCGGCCCCGTTCGGGCAAGAGCACTTCTTGCGGGAACGCAACAGCAATTGCTTCCGGTACGCCAAGATAAAAGCCCTGCAGCATGTCAACTTTCATATCGGCTGCAAAAAACATTTCCTCTTCGGTCTCAAGACCTTCCATCAAAACAGAAACTCCATTTTCCTGGAATGCGGTAATGAGAGATTTTAGTAGTTTTGAAGTCTCAAGCGTTTGCATTGCCGTTACGAAAAGGCTGCGATCAAGCTTGATGATATCGGGATGTACTGCGATGTAGCGTTCTACATTAGAGTGGTCTGTTCCAAAATCATCCAAAGCAAATTTATACCCATTATTATGGATCAACTTACAAAGGTGGGTCAGAATTTCCGGATTTGTCACAGTACTAGACGCTATTGGATAAGGCGTTGAATTTTTTCATAAATGTGATTC
>JAALLB010000269.1 GCA_011087745.1 Hyphomicrobiales bacterium
CGCCGCGGGCCTGTCTTGCCACCGCAATCAACGGTTCGTGCATATGTATTGGAAAACTGAGCCTCGCGCAAAACGAGCCAAAGTAACCAAAGAAGGCATTCAAATTCCTGCAGAATTGTATGGAAAAATCACCGCATAAGTAGTTTTTCACAGTGTAAGCAACTGAAAAACAACCCTAATAGTTTTCTTAATTCTAGCTGAACGACTTGTTCCAAAGTCGTTCAGAGGAGTTTTGGCATTCTCTCAACATCAACTGACCCCCCGCTTCCATTCAATTCTAACGGTCAGCCAAAGGAGAGAACTTATGTTTGTAAAATCAATCAAAACATTTTTGGCAGTAGGCATCGTAGCCGCTGGTGCTGCCGTTTCAACCACGGGCGCTGCAAATGCTGGCAGCAGCTTTGGCATTTATATTGGTAATGGCCATGGCAGCGGAATTCATTACAACAACCGTAAACACAGAAATCATGGTTATAACGGCGGATACGGTTATCGTCAGCATGGACACGGTTATGGGCATCGTCGGGGATGTGGTCCGCGTCGCGCATTAAATAAAGCCTACCGCGTTGGTCTCAATCGTCCGCATATTGCACGCATCAACCACAGAAAAATTGTTGTTGTAGGTTACAATTATGGCCACCCTGCAAAAGTGGTATTCAAGCGCAAAGGCCATGGCTGTAAAATCATAAAAACACGCGGTCTATACTAGGTTCAGTTTCCAGTTTTCAAGATTGCTATTGAGAACTGGAAGGGCTGGAACGGGCGAACCCTTCTGGAGTTTCCAGGAGGGTTTTTTAATGCCAATTATTGGGAAATTTCCCAACTCATTTGTACAATAACCTGATAGCTGTTTTCGCCAGATGCAATTGGAACAGAAGCATCTTCCTGAACACTTAAAGAACGTGCTTGGGCTATAGCTACGGGGCGAGGTCGATTGGTGTTTTCGCTGATATTTAGAATTGCGCCCAGTTTAACATTTGCAGCTTCAGCCAAAGTCTGTGCTTTTTCAATTGCAGCTTTAACAGCCTTTGTTCTTGCTTCTTTCAGGACAGCTGATGTGTCAGAATTCGTAAACTGAATATTGCCACCAGTATTAATACCAAGTGTTACGGATAGATCTAAAATTGAGCCTGCTTTTTCTATGTCCCGAATTCGAATGGTCAGATTATTTGACACTAGATATCCTGTAATCTGAGGTGGCGGTTGCTGACCGTCAGACTTTCGCTTTGGATAAAAATACCGTGGTTGAATGTTGAAACCTGAGGTTTGCAGATCCTTCTTTTCAATCCCGTTATCTTCCATGGCCTTAAAGATGGATGCCATGGCCTTGTTGTTTGCATCCAAAGCATTGCGGGCAGTTTTGGCCTCTTTAACCACACCAAATGAAACAATCGCCATATCTGGAGCAACGCTTACGCTACCTGTGCCGCTAAGCGAAATTGTTGAGGTTGATTTATCATCCGCAAAGCTATTGGGGATGGTAAATGCGAGCGTCAGGATAAGAGTTGAAATGAATATATTGATAGCATTTTTCAGCATGGTTCCACCTTAAATCGATTTCGGTCTTTGGGTTTGTTAGACGGTCATAAAAAAACATTATGGAATCTGTCATTCAAACATAATACGGGACTTGTGGTTCAACAACAAACAAGATATTGAAAACCATCTTCTGGGGGCGTGTAGCTCAGTTGGTTAGAGCCGACCGCTCATAACGGTCTGGTCGGGGGTTCAAGTCCCTCCGCGCCCACCATTCAGTCTCGCAGTTTCAGATACTGTATTTGATTTCCGGAAAGTCTTTTATATTTCGGTAGCTTACTGGGCTATGTTGATTCTGCTCTGGTGGGGAGACGGTGTATCTAGAGAGGATTGTGCGTAAATTGCGTGAGTGTCTCTCGAAGCCTGTTTTGGCCACCAAACGTTTGCTAGGTCGATCATTAGTGATTTAGAGAATTATGCAGCAATACCAAGTATAGCACGTTGTTCGCTCCACGATGTTGGTAGCGTTGGAATATCGCGGAGCTTCTGAATGGTAAGATCAACTGGCTGGGTGCCAGCAAGAATGTGTTCAACAATGTCCGGTGCCAGGAATGCTAAAGGTAGAAACCGACTTATCTCGTTTGGATCCTCATTCAGTTTTTTGACTAGTTCAGCAATGGAAGATGCTGTCCCATCGTTGAGTTTGGTTAGCCAAAGGTGAGCCTTGGCAACTAGCAAGATGAGGTAATCATCTGGATTAGGCTTTTTGGTTGGATGATCAACTAATACCAGTTTTGCTTCTACGCCTCTTTTGCGGATGTAATGATTGACTTCAATTCGCTTTATTGCCAACTCTCCATTGCTAATAGTCTCAATCGCAAAAGCCTGCTCATCAACCAAAAGTTTTTGTAGGCGCTCTGTTTCAATATCGATAATTAGTTTGCTCGGTTGCAGCTCAATGCGTTGGACAAAGGACGCAATAATCTTCTTTTGATTTATGGCCGAGGAATTGTTCAGTTTCTGAGCCAATGTGGTAGCTGCATTTAGGATCAACTGATGTTCGTTGACGCACAAGTTCTTGAGATTAATTAAGCCACCCAGTTTAAGCGGTTTGGTGAGATGCTCATTCAGGATATTTAAGATAGGTTGTTCAAGCTGCTTTGCTGGTAATCGCCATCCATCGGTCTTTGAAGAACCATAATTGGATAGTCGGTTGGATATGTAATAACGATATTTAACTTTGTTCTTGATAGCATGAACAGGTGACAGACGGTCGCCAGTCTCATCATAGATAATGCCTGTCAGTATGCTGGCGGATTGGAAGTTGGTTTTTGAAAACCGTGTTTTCGTATTATACTCCGAGTCCTTGAAAATCTGATTATTTGGGGTTGACGTTTCAGGCT
>JAALLB010000270.1 GCA_011087745.1 Hyphomicrobiales bacterium
TCACATTTATGAATCAATTCAACGCCTTATCCAATAGCGTCTAGTACTGTGGGTATTGGAGTTAGCATTCTTCCACAAAGTTCATCTTATTCTGATTGTTTTCGCAACGTGAAAGAGTTCAAGGCAAAGCGGTAAGTTGAGTTGGTTTTGGCAAATCATGCAATATCAAATCCATCAGTAGTGAAGTTCACGGAACATGCTACCGGGTTTGATTGGACATAAATTATTGCAGTTCTTGACGAGTTACCCTTCGCCAAACTGCAATTTCGCCAGTCCAGCATATACGCCTTTTTTCTTGATAAGAGATTTGTGCGTGCCTTCTTCGATAATCTTACCTTCATCCATAACGAGGATGCGATCAGCTTTTAGAACTGTTGCAAGGCGGTGGGCGATGATTAGGGTTGTTCGACCTTGCATTAGATGATCAAGCGCGTCTTGAACCAGTTTTTCACTTTCTGCATCCAGTGCGCTTGTGGCTTCGTCCAGCAGTAGCACTGGTGCGTCTTTCAGGATCGCTCTTGCGATTGCCAGGCGTTGCCGCTGGCCGCCTGAAAGGGTTACGCCACGCTCACCAAGAATGGTTTCGTAGCCTTCTGGCATTTTCTCGATAAAATCATGTGCGTTGGCAGCCTTCGCTGCGCTGATTACGTTTTCTTTTGAGGTGTTTGGCTTACTGTAGGAAATGTTATCAGCTGCACTGGAAGCAAAAATCATTGTGTCTTGTGGAACAAGTGCAATTTGTGAGCGAAAATCATCTTCTACAAGGTTTTTGATGTCGATATTGTCAAGTTTAATCTTGCCGCTTTCAGGATCGTAAAACCGAAGCAGCAAAGCGAAGATTGTGCTTTTGCCAGCTCCTGATGGGCCAACGATTGCAACGGTTTCTCCAGGCTTGATTGCCATTGATAATCCTTCGAGTGTTGGTTGATCTGGCCTTGTGGGATAGTTAAATGAAACCTTTTCAAAGGCGATTTCACCCTTTGCCGGTTTTGCCAAGATCGCCGGATTTGCTGGAGAGGTAATTGCTGATTGTGTTCCAAGAAGTTCAATCAAACGTTCTGCCGAGCCTGCTGCTTGTGAAAGTTCTCCCCATACTTCCGAAAGTGCACCCAATGCGCCACCAGCGAACACTGCATAGAGCAGGAATTGCCCCAGCGTGCCTCCTGACATGTCTCCCGCCAATACGTCATTGGCTCCGATCCATAGTACAGCGACTATGCTTGCAAAGATCAGGAAAATTGCAAACCCGGTCAGCAATGCTCTGGTTCTGACTGCAAGCCGGGCTGCGTCAAAGGCAAAATCTACTGCATCAGAAAACCTGCCCCGAACGTGGGAACCATTGGTAAAGGCCTGCATTGTGCGGACGGCAGAAATTGATTCAGAAGCATAAGCAGTTGCATCCGCCAAAGAATTCTGAGCCGCTCTTGAACGCTGACGGACTTTGCGGCCAAATCCAACAATGGGAAGCACAATTAGAGGAATGGCCGCAATTACAATTAATGACAGGCGAGGGGATGTATAAATCATCATCATCAAAGCGCCGAGTCCTAAAATAACATTGCGCAGTGCTACGGATGCGGTCGCACCAACAGCCGACTTAATTTGAGTGGTATCGGCCGTCAGCCTTGAAACAATTTCACCGGAATGGGATTTGTCAAAAAACTCAGGGCTTAAGCGGGTGACATTAGCAAATACATCATTTCGAAGATCAGCAACAATCCGCTCCCCGATCCAGATAACAAAGTAATATCGATATGCGCTTGCTATTGCCAAAAGTCCTGCAATTGCAATCAGCACGGTAAAGTATGAATCAACCAGCGCCGGATCACTGCCTGTAAAGCCATGGTCAATAACGCGCCGAACGGCCATTGGAAGTGTCAGGGTCGTTATTGCTGCCAAAAGGAGGAAGAAAATTGCTAACGCAACCTGAAGCTTGTATTTGAAAATGTATGGAAACAGCTTTGCAAGCGGGCGCAAAGAGGTGCTTTTATCGGTCTTTTTAGATTCTGTTGTCATTGAGCTTAAACTGCACTTGTCTCTTTATTGATTTTGATGTAAGCTAACGCCAACGAAAGCCATGGGGTAACCCTAGGTATATTCATTGTCAGACAATAAATTTCAAGTTTAGATTGGCAAATAAGCGTAAATAACGCAGGCCAACGTAAAATACAGGACGAGATAACATGAAAAAAGATGTTCATCCGGATTATCATACCATTAAAGTCGTTATGACTGATGGAACAGAATTCGAAACACGCACAACATGGGGTGCAGCAGGCGATACAATGAACCTTGATATCGATCCTACATCTCATCCAGCATGGACTGGCGGCAACCAGCAATTGATGGACCGTGGTGGCCGCGTTGCTCGCTTTAAGAAAAAATACGAAGGTCTTGGTATCTAATTTCCAAGTTCTTTTTGCAGAATTCAAAACCCAGCCTTCGAGCTGGGTTTTTTGTTGGGTCAGGTAGAATGAATGAACTTATTCAACAATAATGACTTTTCCGGTGTTTGGTCCTTCCACACTCTTTGTAAACCAAGCCTACCCGTTCTTTGGATACAAGCTCATGGCCTGGAAACCATTCTCCATATTTTGGGGCTGAAATATCCAGGAGCCCCGGGCTAAACACATTTATTCTTAGCCCGCGAGGCATTTCAATTGCGGCACTTTTTACAAATCCACTTAAAGCAGCATTTGCTGTTGCTGCGCCTGCGCCCATCTTAATTGGATCGCGATCCAGAACTCCACTGGTTAAAGTAAATGACCCATTGTCGGTGAGTTTATTGAGGCCTGCCAAAACCAGGTTTACCTGCTCCCACAGTACTAGACGCTATTGGATAAGGCGTTGAATTGATTCATAAATGTGAT
>JAALLB010000271.1 GCA_011087745.1 Hyphomicrobiales bacterium
ATCACATTTATGAATCAATTCAACGCCTTATCCAATAGCGTCTAGTACTGTGGACAAAATGTTTATATCTATAGAGTTTGTTAATATCTGTTAACCATAAATAAATTCTGATACAAATATTTCACCAGTCTGATGAGCCGGGGAAGAGTTTTAAAACTTGGATACATTGAGCAAATTTTTGGCGAGCATTTTCAGCAAAGTAAGGCACTTGGGCATAACGCCATGCCTGATTGCAATTATGCTTGTTTTCACTGCTCTTCCAGTTACTTCTGCCAATGCCGAAACCCGCAAATTGAAATTGTACTATCTTCATACCGGTGAGAGAGCAGAAATTACCTTCAAGAAAAACGGAAAATATATCAAAGGCGGCCTCAGGAAGATAAATCGTTTCCTCCGTGATTGGCGCCGTAATGAACCAACCAAGATGAATCCGAGACTGATGGATTTGATTTGGGAAGTTTACAAGGAAACCGGCTCTAGAAAATACATTCATGTTATTTCCGGATATCGCTCTCCAGCCACCAATAATCTACTCCGCAAACGCGGTCGCGGTGTAGCAAAGAAAAGCCAACACACACTTGGCAACGCTTTGGATTTCTTTATTCCAGGCGTCAGCCTGCGAAAACTGCGTAATATTGGATTGCGCAAGGGTATTGGCGGGGTCGGATATTATCCAAAATCCGGGTCGCCATTCGTGCACATGGATACAGGCCGTGTAAGACACTGGCCAAGAATGAGCCGCAGTCAACTGGTGAAAGTATTTTCACGCGGAAAAACCTTACACGTACCTTCAGATGGCAAACCGTTACCTGGCTATAACGTTGCCAAGGCAAAATACGAACGTGCGATCAAGGGTCAGGGCAAAATCAAAATTGCCAGCGCAGAAGAGATCAAGAAAAAGCCTAACATCTTCTCAAAGTTGTTCCAAAAAGATATCGACGACGAGGCGGGTATTTCTGGCGCGACTTCAGCTCCAAAGGCGGTTAAATCTGTAACTGTAAAACCTGCAGAAGCAAATATTACACCTCAAGCACCAGCTACTCCAGAACCAGAGCAAACACCTGAAACTATTCTGGCATCGCTAAGCCCTAGACAAATTCCGGTACCCATTCTGGCACCGCGCATCGCAATCGTGAAGCCGCCAGAGCCAGATGAGCAACCAATACCGGAAATTGCTGAAACTCAGATAGCCAGCCTTCCCCCAGAAGAAGAAACAGCTGTTGATGAAACACTGCCTTTAGAAACAGCACAGGCAGTTCCTGTCCCAGCTCAACGTCCAGCTATTGCTTTGGCACTTGATGCAGATAATGAAGACCCAACAGTACAAGTAGCAGCACTTTCAGCAAATGAGATTTCTGATCTACGTAAACAAGTCTATGCAGCACTGGAAAGTGACGCACAGCAAATTGCACTTGCTTCTGCACCGGAAAACCCGTCACCAACAAACATTCCGTTCAAGCCGGCAACAAAAGTTGAAGAGAGCATTCCCTTTAGACCACCAACCGAGCTTACAGCAAGGGATCTGCCGAGCTTAATCCAATCAGATCCATCAGCGATTGAACAACAAATTGCATCTGTTGAACCACTGGAACCGGAAGTCAAATCTTCTGGCGATATTGCAGTTCCAGCAGCTAAGCCAGAACCAGCGCCTCAGCTTGTCGCAGCCTTATTGCCGCTAGAGCCAAGCGTGAAGAAAACCGGTAGTATTTCAGTTCCAACGCCTTCACCCGTTCCTTCTGCACCAGCAGCGGAAGAACCTACCGTATTAGCTTCAAACAATATTCCAATACCACAACCTGCACTTCGTCCGGTTCAGGTTGCCAAAGCTATTGAAGCACCCTCACCGGTACCAAAGAAACAAAACACTGATGGTGGCAGCTCTTTGAGTCTTGAAGAGTTTAAAACCGCAAATCTGGATGAGCGCCTGACTGGGAAATGGGCTTTGGCAACGGATGCATCAATTAAAGATATTGCTGATATTCGCCCACCTGCTTATGGCCGCAATATTCTGCGCGAACTACCATCAACCGTACTTTCAAGCGGTTTTTCTCAAAGCCAAATTGGTTCAATCACCAACAGCTTTACAGGTAGTTCGGTAGAATTTTTGGATTTTAGACGCTTCAAATAGATCGCCAGAATTTAGTCTGCAGCGGCATCTTCGCTTTGTGCTTCAAACTCCGGTAACATTCCAAGCGCAACAAGATATAAATCTCGCACAGCTTCTTCTTCCTGGCGTTCGGTAAGATCTTTCTTGCGTAGCGAAACAACCTGGCGAAGAACCTTGGTATCAAACCCGTTTGCTTTTGCTTCTGCATAAACATCGCGGATATCATCAGCGATCGCTTTTTTTCTTCTTCAAGACGTTCGATACGCTCCACAACAGATTTCAGTTGATCGCGCGCTACCATTGGGTCTGATGACATAAACTTCTCCTCAAGAACGGGCCCTTAATCCTGGCCAGATTTTATAATTAGTGACTTTTCTTAAAAGCCTCTTGTTGTTCTTTGGTTGCTTCTGTCTGATGAAGTTCCTTCCATTCATCAAACGGCATTCCATAAATAATTTCACGCGCTTCAAACTTTTCCATCTCAATGCCTTTGTCATTGGCAGCTTCTTGATACCAACGAGAAAGACAATTCCTACAAAAGCCTGACAAATTCATCAAGTCAATATTTTGAACATCAGTGCGTTCCCGAAAATGACTAACAAGTCTGCGAAATGCAGCTGCTTCAAGTTCTGTTCTTGTCGCATCATCCATAATCATTCTCCTTGCACAAATGCATCAATCAGTATTAATTAAATATACCCATCCTACTCCAAAACCCGAATGTTTTGGTGTGATATGATAC
>JAALLB010000272.1 GCA_011087745.1 Hyphomicrobiales bacterium
TCAGGGCAATCCAACTCGGATACACGATGGCGAAAGATGTGTGAATCGAGTAGCGCATCGAGGCGAGGTATGCATGGGTATAAGAACCAGTGGATTATCCGCACATTCCAGCATGCCGGAAAATGGAATAAATGCGATTTATCATATGTCATCGATTATCGAAGCATTGAAGCAATATGCAGTTGATTTATCCCATCGAGAGCCTGATCCTATTTGTGGTTTGCCAGCGTTCAGCATTGGTGTCATCAATGGCGGAGAAAATGTTTCTTCTGTTGCAGATTGGTGTGAGATCGAGATTGATCGACGATTGATACCCGGTGAAGCATACGAAACCTATCGCAAAGAGCTGATAGCGATCTTGGATCCCTTGGCTAAGGAAATTCCCAGCTTTGAATATGAGTTAATAGAACCAAGCCTCATTACGCCTCCGTTAAAAACCGATATGAATTCACCCATCGTGCAGGCAATTGTTGCAGCATACAAAAGGATTTACAACAAAGAACCGGAATTTATGACCTTTCCTGGATCAACAGATGCCCCAAATTTTGGCTGCCCAAGTGTAATCTGCGGTGCAGGTGCCTTGGAACAGGCTCATTCAATCAATGAATTTGTTCCGATTTCGGAAATGAAAACAGCTGTTGCAATTTATCTGGAAACCATAAGAACACTCATGAAATAAACCCACATTAAAGAAAGCTACCCATGGATTGGCGCACAAAAATACTGAGTTCAAAAGCACGGGCTCGCAGAGATTATCAATCACTCGCAACTCCGGTTTACCGTGGATCTACGGTCGTTTTTGATAACCAGACTTCGGTGAACGATGGCTGGGATCAAGCGGAGAATGGTTATTCTTATGGTCTTTATGGAACCCCAACAGCACTTGAACTCGCTGCTCGGATTGCTGAAATTGAAAATGCTCATCGCACTCTGATTGTGCCGGGTGGCCAGGCTGCAATCGCGCTGGTTTATTTTGCTTATTGCGTATCGGGTAGCCACGCACTTGTTCCCCATTCTGCATATGGTCCGAACAAGGAAATGGCGGAAGGCATGCTGAAAGGGTTGGGGATCGACGTTGAACCGTATGATCCACTGATCGGAGCGGATATCTCTAGCATCATTAGAGAAAATACAGCGCTCATCTGGTGCGAAAGCCCGGGCTCTGTCACCATGGAAGTTCAGGATATTCCAGCAATTGTTAAGGCAGCACACGATAAAGGTGTGGCGGTTGCGCTTGATAACACTTATTCAGCAGGCGTGATGTTTGACGCCTTTGCACATGGTATCGATGTAAGCATGCAGGCTCTTACAAAATATGTCGGCGGTCACAGTGACTTGCTCTTGGGCTCTGTTTCCGCGCGCGATGAAAAGGCTTTTGAAAGCCTTGGACCCGTATACCGTCAATTGGGACTTGCTGTATCACCAGATGATTGCAGCCTCGCATTGCGCGGATTGCAGACACTTGCAGTTCGCCTAGAGCAATTTGAAAAGTCGACATTGGAAGTAGCCAACTGGCTTGATCAACATTCAGCAATTAAATCCGTATTTCATCCAGCATTTCCATCTTGTCCGGGGCATGAGTATTGGAAACGGGACTTTACCGGTTCAACAAGTGTTTTTTCAATTCTGTTTCAAGATAGCGCAACACCTGAACAGGTTGAAAGTTTCGTCAACGAATTGGAAATATTCAAAATCGGTTTGAGTTGGGGCGGTGTAAACAGTTTGGCTGTGGTCTACCCAGATGTCATCCGGCCGGGAAAAGATTATGCAGGTAAATTGGTGCGGTTGAATGTCGGCCTGGAACAAGCCGATGATCTAATCGCAGATTTGGAAAAATCGCTGAAAAGCAACTTGGGATAAATTACAACCCCAAGAAGAACTGAATAACGAATGCATTTGTAATATCCACAAAGAATGCGCCGACCAATGGCAATATGATAAATGCCGTTGGTGCGGGTCCATGAGACTTTGTTACAGCAGTCATATTGGCGATAGCAGTTGGAGTTGCACCCAAAGCAAACCCTGCAAATCCGGCAGAGAGCACTGCTGCAAGATAATAACCGCCCATAGCTTTAAATAGAACCAGAATAATAAATGATATCGCAGCGACGGCCTGTATCACCAACAATATTAGAAGGGGTCCCGCCAGATCTGCAATGGACCACAACTGCATTCCCATCAGTGACATGGCAATAAACAAGCCCAGAGAAAAATCGGAAACCAGAGCCAAGGCCTTTGTTCGAGCAGGCCATTTCATGTTTGGCAACAATTTTGGCTGCAGGTTGGAAAGCACAATTGCAACTAAAAGACAGGATACAAACAACGGAAGCTTCAACCCGGTCATGGCAATAAATTCATTCAGAAAATGACCTAAAATTATTGCCAAGTGCAAGGTGAGAATAACGCCCATGAGACTGACGTGATTAATCTTCTCTGTACTTTTATCTATGTGCGCAAGACCAAAGACCGCATGTTCATCTGTAGAACCCTTCAGTTCATGTTTTGACAGGAGGTATTTCGCGACTGGCCCGCCCAATAAACTCGCAATCACCAATCCGATTGTTGCTGATGCAACGCCAACCTCCAGTGCATTAGGAACGCCATGATTAGCCGCAATTTCTGGTGCCCAGGCAATCGATGTGCCGTGACCACCTATGAGTGAAGCAGAACGTTCAAAACTCCGATAGCCGTTGGTTGGCCAATAATCGCAGCTACAGAAACACCTACGATATTTTGAAATACAATATAGCCAAGGGTCAGCCCAAGCCGATCAAAGCACTGGCTCCGAATGCAGATCACCGCGCTCATAAAGGCCTGAACAATGCGATTGAGGTATCCCA
>JAALLB010000273.1 GCA_011087745.1 Hyphomicrobiales bacterium
TGGGCCGAATATACTGCCCAAATGGTAGCATAAAAACCCCTCACCTGCACTTTCTAATTCAACGTTCGGTAACTTGGCAATACCCACTCACGGATGTGCTCTTGGGATCACCGGCACATCTCTTTCACCGGGCAACGTCGAGCCTTTCGCGTAAACATCTTCGCGAAGCTCCTTGCAACATTCAAGTTGCTCAAGCTCAGCACGCAGAGTTGGTTGATGCCTACCGCCATTTCAACGTCAATGTTCATATGCTCGAAGCAGAGCCAGAATTGACCATGCAGGTTTATTCCAGGGACAGCAGCTGCATGACACCCTACGGAGCCTTTATTACTGCCATGTCCCAATGGTGGCGAAGAGGTGAGAATTACGCAGCTATTCGTGCATACGAAAAACTGGGAATCCCGATTTATGACATGGTCACAGCCGGAACATTTGAGGGCGGCGATTTCAACGTGATCGAGGAAGGTTGTGTTCTGATCTGTTGTGGTGAAGCGCGTACAAACGAGGCGGGCGCCAAACAGGTAGCCAGCTGGTTTGAAGCAGAAGGCTGGGAAGTGCGCATTGCCTATATCGATGAATATTACGTCCACATAGACCTGATGGTCGTGCCAATTGCCGAAAAATTGACCGCGGTTTGTTTGGCTTGTACCGATCCGGCTATCGTTGATTGGCTCAAGGCGAAAAACCATGAGATCATTGATGTGCCATTTCAAGATACAATGGCACTTGGCTGCAATATGATGTCTTTGGGAAATGACAAGGTAATCGCACCGACTTCATCTACCACTTTAATCGATCAACTCCGCGCCCGTGGCTTTGAAGTTGCTGCGGTTGATACAGCAGAGATATCCAAAACAGGCGGAGGCATTCACTGTATGGCACAAGCATTGCGGAGGGAAAAATGAAACAGGTTTTTCGTGGTGAACAATAATAAGAAAAATGGCTAACGCTTGGGGCATTAAACGTTAGCCATTTTGTGAAACGAATAAATCGATTGAAATATTCAAGATCACAACTGAGAACATATCGTCGATCACAGAAGCGTGATGTGTAAGATGACAAACGTTGAAAGTTGCTCAAACAAATGTCGGAACTTAGTGACCACCACCTGCAAGTCCGATACCCGAAATCAAAGAGCCCCAAACTTTTAGTCGCAATCCAATAGCCTTTACCACGCCTGTTGCTGCAATAATGTGGCCGGTTATGCCACTCAAATTATCCGTATAAGTTTGAACGATGCATCCGCTTCCATCGAGCATGACTTTCTGGTGTTCAAGATGTTCCAACTCAAAATAAACCAGCAATGAGCCTCTTACTAATCCGTTGTTTGGCTCGAGTAATCGACCGCCAGGAACAATTTGCCCCGTTGCAATGGCGGGTTGTACGGATGCAACTCTTGCTGGCAAAACGGAGTTTTTGAAGGATAACTTAACATTTGTGTCGCAAGCGATTTCTGCTGGCATACCTTCGTAAAGCGTTGCACGGGCAACCTGGGAAAACCCTGCGGTCACTCTCAACGGCAAATCTTGAGGGCGATCCGGAATGATCACCATGGCTGGACTTAGAATAAGCTTGGAGGCTGGACTTCCCACACTCATGGCCATTTGAGTAACAACACCATTCGTAAACGACCAAACTTCAGTTTGGTCAAGTGCAACTTTCGTGCTTTCAAGAGCTGCTTCAGCTGCTGTTCGCTGTGCTGGTATGGCCTGGGAGATATCCAGCTGGGCAAGGTCTGCTTGGGCAAGGGCGGCAGCCAAGTCCGACTCAGCTATTACAACCTGGGATTACAGATCTCGTACAGCTTCTTCTGTAGTTACTTTTTTATCTAGCAATATTTGCGCTTTTTCCAAATCCACCTTGATCTTTTCTCTTGATGCCTTGGCTTTCGTAACATTGGCTTGAGCAACTTTTAACGTGTCCTGTGCCTTACTCTCAGCTGCTAGTATCTTGCCAATTTCGGCTTCCGCTTGCGCAAGACTTGCCGTTTGTGAACTGTTTTCAATACGAAAGAGTACATCGCCTTTTGCGATACGTTGACCATTTGTCACCATCACTTCGGTAACCAGTCCACTTGTTTGCGCAACAACTGAAACTGTTCGGAAAGGTACAAGGCCGGAGTAGGACTTTGGATGAAAATAGAAAATGGTCATGAACAGTGCAAATGCGAGAACGGCCCATGTGAAAACGGAAGTACGCATGTTCCAAACCGTCATGGCTTCGCCGCGGCGCTTTAATTGGAAATACCGAATGATGACGGGAAAGGATGTGAAAAGCAGCTCAAACATTTTTGGTTGCCTCCAATTCTTCTACACCCGGAATTTTATCGTCTTCCATTTGTTCAATCGGTTGGGGTGAAATATCTTCAGCAATCAGTTCATTTTCTGGGCTGTTAGATAAGTGAAAGCGAGACCAATCTGCCATCAGAGCAATCAAGATTGCAGCAATAGGCAAAAGAATATTAAAATGCCCAGTGGAAAAATTTCATATAAAAGTGCGATGGTCAGCATTGTAGGAATTGTCTTGGCAAGAGGTGTACCTTTTGACTTATGTTCAGCCCATCGGTCAAAGGCCGAGTAAAGTGTAATTACTCCATAAATCGCCAGACAAAGGAAAATCACGGCGAACCATGCAAATGGATCAGATCCTCCTAGTGATACGAACCATGATGGCGCCGCATGAGCATGGGTAACTTCGCTTAACATAATGTAGCCTCTCAAAATGCAAACTGCGATGTATCACACCTAGCGCGAGATGAGGGCGAAGTCCAATTTTTCTGGTATACCCATCCTACTCCAAAACCCGAATGTTTTGGTGTGATATGATACGAAAG
>JAALLB010000274.1 GCA_011087745.1 Hyphomicrobiales bacterium
CCAACTCGGATACACGATGGCGAAAGATGTGTGAATCGAGTAGCCTTTACACCCTATAACGCACCCCTTTTAGGATCATTACTTGGTGATAGCGAGGCGGCAAGCTTCTTTGGGATAAAGGCTGACATCACGGCGATGCTGGATTTTGAAATTGCTTTGGCAGATACCCAATCCAGACTGGGTATGATTTCAAAGGATGCTGCCCAAGAAATCAGCGAAAAGCTAGAAGGTTTTGAGCCGGATGTCAGAAGTCTTTCACAGGCTGCATCTATAGACGGGATGGTTGTTCCAGAGTTGATTAAAATGCTTCGGGGAATTTTAAGCGAGGAAGCATCATCGGCGCTTCATTTCAAAAGCACTAGTCAGGATGTGATTGACACTAGTGCAATGATTAGAATGAAGGCATGCCATGTTGTTATTGTTTCTCGTTTGGAAGCGCTAATTGTCAGCTTAGAGAAGCTGGAAAAATGTAATTCTGCCAACAAATTCATGGCCCATACTCGCATGCAAGCGGCTCTGCCATCACAAGCTGGAGAACGAATTAAATCCTAGTTTCATCCATTGAAAAGAGTGTTGGAGTCTTCAAATGAATTGCGCTTTCAACTGCAACTGGGAGGGCCAATTGCCAGCAGTTCTTCCTATGATGGAAACCTTGCTTCAATTGCTGCAAAGATGGCTCCGCAACTTGGCTTAAGTGCTCCGAAAAACGTTTGGCACAATGACAGAAGTTCTATCGTTGAGATTGGCATTTGGCTATCTTTGCTTACCGGGCATCTGGGCAAAATGGGAACGGATGTCTGTTTGATGGCACAAATGGGTAACACACAAATTAAACTCATTGGTGGTGGTGGTTCGTCTGCCATGGCGCACAAACAAAACCCGGTCATGGCAGAAACGCTCGTCACACTGGCACAATTCAATGCAACACAAATGAGCGGCCTTCACCAATGCCTTGTTCACGAACAAGAACGTTCTGGCGCTAGTTGGATGGTAGAATGGATGATCATGCCACAGCTATTTGTTGCTTCGAGCGCAGCTCTTCGCAACGCCAAGAAGTTGGTGGATAGTATTGAGCAAATTGGTGAAGTTTGATTATATTAATCACTTCTATCTAAATCATGTTCCGCAAAAAGTAACGTAAGGACCACTCTCTTTGGAAGCTGGCTCTTCGTATGCTTGTAAGTCATCATGCTTTTCATAAGGATGCATTAGTACGCTCAAGAATTTCTTAAAGGGTTCGTAATCAGCGTGTTTGGAAGCGGCTTGAAGTGCCTGTTCAACCAGATGATTCCTTGGAATATAGATTGGATTTACAGAATCCATTTTGTCTGCAATTTTTTCTAAATTATTGCCATTTGATGAAAGCTGCTCAAGCCAATTTTTGAGCCAGGTTTCTATTGAAGAGCTATCGTTGAATAATCCGAGCAAGCCTTCGTCATCTCCTCTAGCAGCATCCGCTAGCCTGCGGAACAGTTTGGTGTAATCGACACCCTGCCCTTCTATTGCTTGATACAGCCCATTAATCAAATCAACTTCGCTATCTTCCAGTGCTAACAAGCCTAATTTGGCTTGCATTTCTTCCAACCAATATTGTTGGTAAAGATGAGGGAACTGATTAAGTTCATCGGTCGCAAGTTTTATAGCATTGTCACTGTCTTTTGGATCAATCAAAGGAATAAGGGTTTCGGCAAAACGTGCAAGGTTCCATTGCGCGATGTTTGGTTGATTTCCAAATGCATATCGAGCTTGTTCATCTATCGAGCTGAAAACCGCTTGTGGGTTATAATCATCGATGAATGCGCACGGGCCGTAGTCAATTGTTTCGCCACTAATGGTCATATTATCAGTATTCATAACACCATGCACAAAACCAACAGCTACCCAGTTTGAAATCAGCGCGGCCTGCTTTCTCATCACGGCCTTTAAAAGTTCGAGGTATTTTTCTGGGTAATCTTCAAGCTCCTTATAGTGGCGAGTGATTGAATAATCCGCCAGCTTTTGAATTTTTTCTGTATCCCCGCGAGCCGCAAAGAATTGAAATGTACCTACTCTTATGTGACTGGATGCGACCCGGGTTAAAATCGCACCAGGTTCAAGCTCTTCTCTTACGATTTGTTCTCCAGTTGTAACAGCAGCTAATGCCCGCGTTGAAGGAATTCCCAATGCATGCATTGCTTCGCCAATAAGATATTCTCTGAGCACTGGAGCAACTACCGCCTTGCCATCTCCCCTGCGTGAAAATGGTGTGGGACCAGATCCCTTTAATTGAATATCTCGGCGTTGGTTATTTTGGTCAATTACTTCACCAACCAATAGTGCTCTTCCATCCCCCAATTGAGGAGAGAAGCCTCCAAATTGATGGCCGGCATAAACTTGGGCAAGTGGGCTTGATCCAATCGGCATTTCGTTGCCGGCAAAAAACTCAGTCCCCAATTCAGAGTTTAAGTCATTTTCATTCAGCCCAAGCTCTTTTGCCAGATCTTCATTAAATTGAATAATTCTCGGAGAGGGTACTTTAGCACTCTCCCATGGCACGTAGAAGCCCTCCATCTGAAGTGCATAGATGTTCTCAAAAGATATCGGCGTTTCAAACGGCATAGAGGTCCTCACGAGAAATTCTCATCAAGCTTGTATATTGTCTATGAAGAGACAAATATCCAGAGTAATATCCATAAACATTCGTCAACAAATTGAATAAAAGCAACTTTCGTATTTTCAATTTTGATCAAAAAAAAGGAAAATATACAGAAGTATTGGGATTCGTTGTAACCCACTATATTGATTTATACCCATCCTACTCCAAAACCCGAATGTTTTGGTGTGATATGATACG
>JAALLB010000275.1 GCA_011087745.1 Hyphomicrobiales bacterium
CATGGAAAGACCCATCCGGTCACCTTCAGCAAAGATGTGTGCATGCGGTAGGCTCTTTAGTTGGCCACCTGAGCCAATAAAAGCAGCCAAATGGATAAGTGGCAATTGGTTTGCCATCAGCGAAAATGTTATTTTGGTTGCCCTTGCGTGTTTGGTCTGGCTCTACGTCTCTCCTTCTCTGGAGACAACCAAAACACTGGAAGCAGGCTGGATTGGCTTTATCTTTATACGCAATATTATCTTGATGATCATCGTTGCAGGTGGGTTACACTGGTTTTTCCACTCAGGTAAAAAGCAAGATGAACATTTAAAGTTTGATCCGCGTGAAGTGCCCATGAAAGGCAAGAGCTTTACCTTCAACAATCAGGTTTATGATAATGTATTTTGGACGCTTGCAAGCGGTGTTACGCTTTGGACTGCTTATGAGGCAGGTATGCTATGGGCGATTTCCAATGGCTATATTCCATCGCTGTTGTGGACTGACAGTCCCATATGGTTTGTGATCATTTTGTTTCTCACTCCCATGTGGATTTCATTTCACTTCTACTGGATACACCGGTTTCTGCATTGGCCACCCATGTATAAAATTGCCCATGCTCTTCATCATCGCAACACAAATATCGGCCCTTGGTCAGGTCTTTCCATGCACCCGATTGAAACCCTCTTGTTCTTTTCATCCGTGCTCATCCACATTGTGATTGCAGCAAACCCAATCCATATTATATTCCACCTGATGCATCAGGCGTTAACAGCTGCCACATCGCATACAGGTTTCGAAGCACTTGTTGTTAAAGACAAATCACGACTGGACCTGGGGCGGTTCCATCACCAGATGCATCATCGCTACTTTGAGTGTAACTACGGTAATTTGGAAGTTCCCTGGGATAAAGTGTTTGGTTCGTTCCATGATGGTACAAATCAAAGCCATGAAGATTTCAAGGAACGTCGCAAGCAGCAGATGCGTTAAAATACCCAGTTCATCATTAAGAGTGAAACAATCAAAAACAATATGGTCATAATCCCGCCTGTACGCATGAAATCGACTACACGATAACCCGCCGGACCCATGATCAATGCATTGACCTGGTGGGTGGGGATAAGGAACGAATTAGAAGTTGAGATTGCAACGGTCATTGCAAAGATGGCCGGGTCTCCTCCAGCTGCAACCGCAATCGACACGGCTAATGGCACCAGCAATACTGTGGCACCAACATTAGACATAATCAGGGTAAAGACGGTCGACAAAACCGCTACACCAACCTGCAGCCCCCAAACCGCACGCCATGCAAAACAAGCAAAATTTGCTGCGCAATCCATTCGGCCGTACCGGTGGACTGAACTGCCTGCCCAAGCGGAATCAAACTCGCAAGCAAGAAAACCGTACTCCAACTCACAGCATTATAGGCCTCGTCAATATCCACCACTTTCGTCATGATCATGCCAACAGCACCAACCAGTAGGCATAAAGAAAGAAGAACTTCGGAAAACAAAATTAGCCCAAGTGCAACGAGAAAGAAGAACATTGCCCACCAAACTTTTTTTGGTCTGAGCTCGTCGCGAGGAAAATCTGATGTAACAACAACAAAATCGCGATCTCTCGACAATCGGTTCAAAGCTTCCCAGGTCGAATGGATTGCCAGTGTATCACCTTGATGCAATTGCACCTCGCCAACCGGCGTTGATACATGATTTTCGGTTTCAACATAACTTAGCGTCTCGCCAAAACGATGGATGCCCAACAAGCTCGCGCCATATCTTTTGCGAAATACCACATCGTGGGCACATTTTCCGATGAGGGACGAATCTGGCGGAATAACCACTTCCGCAACACCAGACTTTGTAGGTGCGTAATCTTCAGCAAAAACTTCCAGGGATTTTAAAACCTTGAACCCTTCAACCTTGGCCATTGCCAATACGTCTTCTTTGCCGCCAAGAATTGCCAACCGGCAAGGTGTCGTGATCTTGGTTTGAATAACGGGAGCAAACCAGCGCTGACCTTTGTGAAAAGACCCGATGATATAAACATGATCACGTTTCATAATATCATCAAATGTCTGCCCTTCGCATGCATGTCCTTCCGGCACAATCACTTCATAAACATCCGCCTCCAGTTCATACATCCGCTTGAGATAATTTTTCAGCGTCTGACTTTTTGCACCATCGTTGGATTCTTTTGCTTTTGGTAAAACCCAGTGCCCAAAAAGCACAAAATATAAAATGCCGGTAACAACGAGAACCAAACCAATAGGTGTTGCAGAAAACAGACTGAAGGGCTCCATCTGCAAATCAGCAGGCAAATCCTTGTTCGAGGTAACAATCAGATCATTCAGCAGAATGAGTGGCGACGACCCAACCATTGTCATGGTACCACCCATAATCGCACAAAACCCCATCGGCATCAGCAATCGCTCAGCGGCAGTTCTGTGCGCAGGGATATTCTACTGACAACCGGCAAGAAAAGCGCTGCAGCGCCAACATTTTGCATGAAGGAAGAAATAATCCCTACCGTTCCGGAGATAATGGCAATCAACCGACGCTCGGTACTCCCGCCATACTTGAGGGTAATTGCGGCAACCCGGCTCATAACACCAGTCTTGTCGAGCCCTGCCCCAATAATCATGACCGCACTGATTGAAATCACCGCATTGGACGCAAATCCGTTAAAAATTTGATTGATATCGGAAAGTTTTTCAAGTCCGGAAACAAAAGTAAGAAGGCCAAGTAGAAGCATCACAAGGATTACAGCTAGGTCCACGCGGATTAACTCACTATACTCCGAGTCCTTGAAAATCTGATTATTTGGGGTTGACGTTTCAGGCTTGA
>JAALLB010000276.1 GCA_011087745.1 Hyphomicrobiales bacterium
CATAGCCCACCCTTATCAGAGATAAATCCTGAAATCAACTTGGCATTACCGTTGCGGAATATCCGGGACCTTAGATGTTCCAGTTTTAAGCGCATAAACCAAACTTCTGGAGAAGGTTCCAACCGAAACACTTCGGGATACTCGTGCTAATTGCCTGCTTGAAACCGGCTCGCCGACTTTGAAGGTAAAATCATGTCCTCCACGTAAAAACTCGCGCAGCAACATATAGGTTCTGATCCTTGGATGAATCAGCCCTGACACATTAAACATCATCGAATTACGACCACTGATATAAAGTGGCACCATTTCACCGCCGCTAACTTCAACAAATTTTTGTACCTGATCCGTCCACTCGCTATCGGAAATCGTCCAGTCAGATGTTTTTAGGTGAGAACATATACGCCCTGGGAAGAGAGCTAAATCACCACCATCGCGAAGATGTTTTAGAGCCGTTGCAATCGATTTACGATTTTGGCCTCTTGAATCTGCCGCACCAAAGGGATCAACAAACAAAAGTCTTTCTTCTTCAAGCTGGGTTGCAGCCAACAGCTTGTTTGCGAATATCTTGATATCAGAACGATAACGCGTCAGCAGTTGAAAGAGGGCGAATGCATCTGGCAGGCCGTAAGGATGGTTAGCAACAAAAACCTTTGGTGTGTCATCCAGATTTTCCAAAACCTCTGGATTTTCAATATCCCATTTAATATCCAGTCGTTCAAAAAGGTTTTCGATCAATGGGCCTGCATCCGGCCAAGGTCGCCCAATATCTTCCATAATCGCATTTAGTTTTGTGGCACCGACCAAACGTTCGATCATAGCCAATAAAAGAGGGTTGCCTGCATCCTCTGCAAGACCCAGCACTTTTCGGCTCGAAAGATATGGATTTAGAAGTTCTGGTTTCATAATGATGTCTAACTTGCCCTCGCTGCTATCGACTCAAGTAAACAAGTTCAGTGTATTCCCGCTTAGTAACAAGCAAATGACTGTTACGCAACGCGAAGGCTGTGTATAGTTATGTCACAGCAAATCGCCAAATTCAAACAATCACAGAGAAACCGTATGAAAATTTTAAGTCAAAATATTACGTTCAGATTATTGACTGTTTTATTGTTGTTGGGATTTTCGCTGCACGCTAGCAGGGCTCAAGATATTGCTGACAGTGTTGCACCGGAGTTTGCATCCGGGATTACCAAAAAAGAACTAACAAAAGCCAAGAACCAAATGGTGGTAACCGCTAACCCATATGCAAGCGAAGCTGGCTACGAGATTTTGAAAAATGGTGGCAATGCGATTGATGCTATGGTTGCCGTGCAAACAGTGCTTGGCCTGGTGGAGCCACAATCATCTGGTCTGGGTGGCGGGGCATTTCTTGTCTATTTTGATCCGGAGAAACAAAAACTTACAACCTTTGATGGTCGGGAAACTGCTCCAAAAGCAGCAACTCCCGATATGTTTCTAGATGCAGATGGGCAACCCTTATACTTTTTTGACGCAGTTATTGGAAGGCGCTCTGTTGGCACACCTGGAACAGTCAAGCTTTTACACGAAACGCACAAGAAATATGGCAAACTTGATTGGGCCGATGTTATCGTTCCAGCCATAAATCTGGCAGAAGATGGTTTTAAAATGTCTCCGCGATTAAATGCTCTTATTTCTCGTGCGGCGGAAAGCCTTTACAAATACAAAACCACGCGTGAGTATTTTCTAAGCGAGGAAGGTGTTCCGCTTTTTGTTGGGACGATTGTCACCAATAAAGAATATGCCAATACATTGCGAAGCATTAGCAAAAATGGTGCGGATGCCTTTTATAAAGGTGAGTTGGCGCAACGTATTGTCGATACCGTTCAAAATGCTGAAGGCAATCCAGGCCGGTTATCGTTGGAAGATTTAAGCAATTACAAGATTATTGAGCGCGAGCCTGTTTGTTATCGATACCGCGATCATGATGTATGTGGCATGGGACCACCCTCTTCTGGTGCGCTTACAGTTGGCCAAATTCTCGGCCTGGTTGAAGCTTACGACCTAAAAACATATGGCCCAGGAAACCCCGAGAGTTGGCGTATTATTGGTGATGCTAGCCGATTGGCGTTTGCTGATCGCGGGTTATATATGGCTGACAGTGATTTTGTAAAAATGCCGAAAGGGCTTTTGAACCGAGCTTACCTGTGGGATCGAAGCCAGGTATTAATTCGTGAAAAGGCCTTGGAGATCGATGAAGTTAATCCAGGCAAACCTCCTTTTGATCATGCGCTTAACTTGTCGCCAGATAATTCAATCGAACTCCCCTCAACCAGTCATTTTTCAATTGTAGATACGGATGGCAATGTAGTTTCCATGACCACAACAATTGAGAACGGGTTTGGTTCACGATTATTGGTCGGCGGGTTCTTATTGAACAATGAGCTCACTGATTTTTCTTTTGTTCCGGAAGTTGAAGGCATGCCTGTTGCAAACGCAATTGAGCCCGGCAAACGTCCGCGGTCTTCAATGGCACCTACGATAGTCATGAAGGATGGCATACCAGTACTTGCGATTGGCTCTCCAGGCGGTAGCCGAATTATTCCTTATGTGGCAAAAACTCTAATTGCATGGTTTGATTGGGACAAGAACATTCAACAGGCAATCGAGTTACCACATCTGGCAAACCGATTTGGGACCTTTGATATTGAAAAGGGTACAGCTGCCGAAAAACTTGCACCAGCATTAGAAGCCTATGGATACAAAGTTGAAATTCGTGATTTGAACTCAGGCCTGCATGGTATTGAACTAAGGGTCTGGCGCGAAATAATTGAATCAGGATCCAGCGAAGCTTTGGCAGTCC
>JAALLB010000277.1 GCA_011087745.1 Hyphomicrobiales bacterium
TTTCGTATCATATCACACCAAAACATTCGGGTTTTGGAGTAGGATGGGTATAGAAAACTAATTTGAAGAGTAAGAGTTCTCAAGCGGATATCCAAATGTCAGAAGTTACCAGTAAAGAGGTTTTAGCCCAACTTTCAAAAGTTAAGGGCCCTGACCTAAAAAGCGATATTGTCTCCCTAAAAATGGTTGAAAATGTTCTTGTAAAAAAAGGCAAGGTCATATTCTCGATTAATGTACCAGCAGACCGCGCAGAGGAATTGGAGCCTTTGCGCGAAGCAGCTGAAAAAGCAGTCGAAATGCTTGATGGTGTCGAAAAGGTAACCGCTGTTCTTACCGCAGAAAGAAAGCCCGGCTCTACACCTGTCAGACCAGCGCCAACATCTGCCCAGGCAGGCAATGTTCCGCCGCCAATGCAGGCACAGGCAGCAGCCGGCAATCAAAAGGCTGGTGTTCCCGGCATCAAAAACATAATTGCAGTTGCATCCGGCAAAGGTGGTGTTGGCAAATCAACAACTTCCGTAAACCTTGCCTTGGCACTTGCATCAAAAGGACTAAAGGTTGGTCTATTGGATGCAGATATTTACGGCCCGTCAATGCCGCGCATGTTAGGAATAACCGACAAGCCAACTGCACAAGGGAAAATTCTATCACCGCTGGAAGGTTATGGCTTGAAAGTCATGTCCATGGGCTTTTTGGTCGAAGAAGAAACACCGATGATCTGGCGTGGCCCAATGGTCATCTCGGCACTAACCCAGATGTTACGAGAAGTCGCCTGGGGTGAATTGGATCTTCTTATCGTGGACATGCCGCCTGGCACAGGTGATGCACAATTGACAATGTCACAGCAAGTACCGCTCGCGGGCGCCGTTATCGTTTCAACACCGCAAGACATTGCGCTGATAGATGCTCGCAAAGGCCTCAACATGTTCCGCAAGGTCGAAGTACCAATTCTTGGATTGATCGAAAACATGAGCACGTTTATTTGCCCTAAATGCGGTGAACAGTCCGACATTTTCGGACATGGCGGCGCACGTTCGGAAGCTGATAGATTGGGCGTTCCATTCCTTGGGGAAATACCGCTACATATGAACATCAGAACCAATTCAGATGGCGGAACACCGGTTACCGTTTCAAATCCGGATGGTCCTCATGCAAAAATCTATAAGGAAATTGCAGGCGAAGTAATTGCCCGGCTGGATGCAGAATCTGCCGATAGACCTCAAATTGTTTTTGAATAAATCACGTTTTTAAAACAACGATATCTTTCGCGCCTTCAATGCCATCAATCATGGTTTCCAAAAACTCGGTTTGAAGCCTGGGCGTGAAGCCTTCCTTGATGGCATTATCCCAGGTTTTGCGCGAGATTATGCAATTTGAGTTTAACACCTTGTTGTGTTTTTCAAGTTTGGCCGAGGTATTTACTGGCGAACCAATTACTGTCATCTCAAGGCGATCCCCCTGTCCAACTGCTCCAAAAGCAACAGTTCCGCAAGCAACGCCGATACCGATATTCAGCACGCCAGCATTGGCGAGAAGTGGTTCTTCTTCAGCCCATTTTTGGCTATCCAGTAAAACAGCCTCTGCAGCTTCTATTGATTTACGTGAAAACGAAATTTCATCATCATCAATGCCAATGGTCGCCATGATACCATCACCCATAAATTTATCTATAATTGCACCATGCTCTTGAAGGATTGGAACAACCCTGCCCTGATAGGCTGATAGCAATTGCATGACCTCGGAGGGTTCCCGGTTTGCTGCCATGACCGAAAAACCGCGGATATCTATGTTAATCACAGCGGTGTGCCGGCGCTTACCCCCACCTGCCTCAAGTACTTTTTGACTTGAGCGAATATCTTGCGCAATACGCTTGTCAAAAAACCTGGAAAAATCCTTTGCTGCTGCCTGTTCAGTAACTGCTGTAACCAGCAAGTTACTTGAGCCATTCACAACCAGAGTGAGAATCCCCGTTACAGCCAAAATCGAAATTATCTTGTCAATTTCAGCACCTATCAAAATGGAATTGGACGTTAGATATTGTACATAAGAACGAGTAATCATCGTATTTTCCGGCTCAGTCATTGTGACATACATCACAACAAGTCCCCATCCGATAGCACCTGTAATACCGGCGGCTGCAACATACTTCCACTCAAGCCGCAACGCGCGCAGGGCAATAAAGATAAACACGTAAAGAAGTGTCGGAGCTTTTAATATAAAGGATGCAGGTTGTTCATACTGAAAGTGAAAGCTCACCATCAGTGAATAGAGCAACAAGAAATCAAATAAAATGGAGCAGTAAACCGACCAACTAGGAAGTTCTGCCTTCATTGACCACAAAAGACCAACCAATGATAAAACGATATAAGCAGCTAACACATAGGGGACGGGTTGGAAATCTGTTGTTTGTCCTGTTTTTGCAGCCAGTGAATACAACGTTGAAAACATAACAACAATTGTCAGCTGAATTATCCGCACCACAACTTCATTGGCACGCTCCCGCTGCTTCAATGAATGCTGAACCCGTTCAGGCAGCGTACTCATATCTTTCGAACGAAGAAAACTGCTTTTTATATAGTCTTTGAATTCCACAGGGCCAGCCAGTTCTTGTAAATTGAGTCTTTTACTATACCAGAGCGATCATCAACTGCACATCACTTCCTGATGATTAATAAGTTTTGCTAAACTGATGTTCTTATTTTGTTCTTGACATTTATACTTGCAAATATAGTTTTCTCGCAAGGAATAAAATTATAGTTTCAAACACAGTACTAGACGCTATTGGATAAGGCGTTGAATTGATTCATAAATGTGAT
>JAALLB010000278.1 GCA_011087745.1 Hyphomicrobiales bacterium
CCTTGAAAACTGACCCCGAGCAGCTCATCCTCAATCTCAGGATAAGCTGATTGACTGTCGACTAAAAATCCCGTGGCGGGGTAGCTGGGCAGTTACCTTTTTAAAAAATAATCGGTATATTAATGGAAATTTGGCACTGGAATCCCGGTTGCATGTCGGTCTAAGAACACCTGCTCAATATCAAACAATGATAGGAACCGTGCATGTCTGGTTCACAAAACACAAATCTTGAATTCTCTGCTGACTATGTAATTATAGGCTCTGGTTCTGCTGGTTCTGCAATGGCATCACGCCTTTCAGAAGACGGCAAACATTCTGTAATTGTTATAGAATTCGGTGGCACGGATATTGGTCCGCTAATTCAAATGCCGGCAGCGCTATCTTTTCCGATGAACATGCCAATGTATGATTGGGAATATAAGACTGAACCGGAACCGTTTCTGAACGGCCGCAAACTTGCGGCTCCGCGAGGCAAGGTAATTGGCGGTTCTTCTTCCATTAACGGTATGGTCTATGTTCGCGGGCACGCCGAGGATTTTAATCACTGGGAAGAGCAAGGCGCAAGTGGCTGGTCGTATGCAGACGTCCTTCCCTACTTTAAACGTATGGAAATGTCTCACGGCGGCGAGGCCGGATCTCGGGGAACCGATGGTCCAATGCATGTGACCAGAGGTGAAATGACGAGACCCTTGTTCGAGGCGTTTATTGAAGCTGGCAAACAGGCAGGCTTTGGCTTCACTGAAGATTACAATGGCTTGAAGCAAGAAGGCTTCAGCGCAATGGAACGCACCATCTATAAGGGGCGCCGCTGGTCAACGGCCAATGCCTATTTAAAGCCCGCACTAAAACGCCAAAACCTGTCAATTGTGCGTGGCCTGTCAGAAAAAATCCGTATTGAAAATAAACGGGCAACAGGCGTTGAAATTGCCCGCGGTGGCTCAACACAATTCATTAAGGCGAATAAAGAAGTCATCATTGCTGCATCAGCCTTCAATTCACCAAAACTGCTTATGCTATCCGGAATTGGGCCAGCAAAGCACTTAAAAGAACATGGCATTGAGGTCATTGCAGATCGCCCAGGGGTTGGTTCAAACTTGATGGATCACCTTGAGCTCTACATTCAACAAGAATGCATCCAACCCGTTTCACTATATTCAAGGCTTAATCTATTTTCAAAAGGAATGATTGGACTTGAATGGCTTTTGTTCAAGAAGGGCGATGGCGCTACCAACCATTTTGAAGCGTCCGCATTTGTCCGCTCAAAAGCGGGCATTAAATACCCGGACATACAATATCATTTTTTACCCGTTGCAATTTGCTACGATGGCAAAGCTGCAGCATCTACACATGGGTTCCAGGCTCATGTTGGACCAATGCGTTCGAAATCACGTGGTGAAGTTCGCTTAACATCTAACGATCCGAAAGCTAAACCTTCCATTCTTTTCAATTACATGTCCCATGAAGAAGACTTTCCAGAATTCCGACATTGCATCAGATTAACGCGTGAAATTTTTCAGCAACAAGCATTTGATCCATATCGTGGATACGAAATCGCACCCGGAGACAATGTGCAATCAGATGATGAACTGGATGCTTACATTCGCGAACACGTCGAGAGCGCATACCACCCTTGCGGAACAGCAAAAATGGGCGATCCAAATGATAGAATGTCAGTTGTAGATCCAGAGTGCCGTGTAATTGGTGTAGATGGCTTGCGCCTGGCAGATTCATCAATCTTCCCACGCATACCAAATGGCAACTTGAATGCCCCATCCATCATGGTGGGTGAAAAAGCAGCAGACCACATTTTGGGAAAAGAACCGTTGCCTCGCTCTAATCAAGAACCATGGATTAATCCAGACTGGGAAACCAGTGATCGGGTAGTAAGCTAAAGCAAACGCTTACAACAAACTGATGTTCTTCAGCCACTCTTTTAGTGCGGCACCAATTTCATGTGGGCTATCTTCTTGAATAAAATGCGAACCTCTAACTGTTGTTTCAGTAAGGTTTTTCCAAGACCGGACAAAAGCACGTGCCGGATCAAGTAAAATTGAGCCCGGTTCAGCGTTGATAAACAGTTTTGGAAACCCGGTATCGGGCAACCATGCAGCATAATCAGAGACGATTTCATAAACCTCTTTTGGCTCTCCCCCAATTGGAATCTGTCTTGGCCAAGTAAGTGTAGGACGTCGATCTTCACCCCTGTTCATAAATGGCTTTTTATAAACAGTCATTTCATCATCAGACAGGCCACGTATAACAGCAGAAGGCAAAATTCTTTCGACAAAAATATTCTTCTGCAAGACAATTTCTTCGCCATCAGACGAACGCATTGCTTGAAAAATATCACGCGCATCATCTGGCCAATGATCCCAACTTTTCACAGGGCCGACGATTGCCTCCATAAAGCAGATGCCTTTTATGCGGTCAGGGTTTCTTCTTGCCCAGTCAAATCCAAGTGCAGAGCCCCAGTCATGAATAACCAGTGTGACTTTTCCTTTTGGAACAATAACATCCATAAACTCATCAAGATATTCTCGATGCTCAACAAACCTATAAGACTCCTCGTTTGGAGCCTCCAATTTATCGCTATCACCCATACCAATTAGATCAGGTGCGATAGCGCGATGCGCATCGCTGACAAACGGCATGATATTCCGCCACAGGTAGGATGAAGTTGGATTGCCGTGAAGAAAGACTAATGTATCTTCAGCCATCTCGGGTTGGCCAAGTTCAACATACGCCATGCGCTTTTTGTGTACTTTATACTCCGAGTCCTTGAAAATCTGATTATTTGGGGTTGACGTTTCAGGCT
>JAALLB010000279.1 GCA_011087745.1 Hyphomicrobiales bacterium
AAGCCTGAAACGTCAACCCCAAATAATCAGATTTTCAAGGACTCGGAGTATATCACTAATTTTTACCGCAAAAGATGAGTCAGTATAGCGAACGATATTTCCAGAATAAACTGCTGAAACAAGTTCAGAGTCATTCACAACCAACTGACCTCTTTCGTCATAAGCAGAAAGTGTCCACATTCTTGCAGCAGACGTATTACCAGACAATTCGTAACTACATTCTTGCAGCAATGTGTTGCCTGCTTGGTCATTAATAGCCTCAAAAGCTAACCCTTCCGCAGCTCCAAGTGGAATGGTGCCGTCCGCAGTTGCCTTGGCGCTGGTGTACGGATCAATTTGCGCGCCACCAACAAATGGCCAGGCTGACCATGGTCCAGTATTAACAGCACCAATACCATGGTTGCGCTGCAGCGCCAGTTTTGCACTTAGCCCGCCAACGACAAGTCCAATCGCAAGAACCACTATTATATTGATTAAAGTACGCATTTTCGGATTGCTTAATTTCTTAAACTGAAACGGTGTTTGTTCATTGGGTTACGACACTAGAGTTACCAGATTTTGCAACTTCTCCATTGAGCTTGATTGGTTTGGCTTCTTGAAAAACCTTCTCCAAACCTCTTAACCCTTTTTCTGACTTCTTAGACAACAACTTGGGCCTTAATGGTTGTGCTTCAGTTTCTTCTTCACTCGTTGCAACATTTGTTTCCGGAGCATCAGTTTTCCCAGGGATCGGGTTTTCGATGAAGGGAATAGGGCGCAATTCAATATTTTGATGCGCATATGTCATAAACTTCTGCCATGTCATTGCGGGCAGGCGACCACCGGTCAGGCGTCTTGTTGGCTGATAATTATCGTTGCCAAACCATACAGCCGAGACATAGTTGCCAGTATACCCAACAAACCAGGCATCGCGATAAGCCTGTGTTGTGCCAGTTTTACCGGCTGCTCGAATACCATTAAGGGCTGCGCGTCTGGCAGTGCCCCACTCAGGCACTTGTGACAACATTTTGTTCATTGCAGCAACGGTGCTTTCCTTGAGCACTTGAGGTGTTTCTTTCACATCTTTCCGGATATCAAAAAGAACATTGCCTGCAGTATCAAGAATTTGGGATACGCCAAACCTGTTAACTTTTTTCCCACCTGTCATGAAAGTCCCATAACCAGCTGTCATTTCCAGAACAGTCATGCCATTTGAACCAAGAACCATTGGTGGGTTCACAACCAAATCTGATTCAATACCCATATCACGAGAAGTTTTTACCAGACGATCGCCACCGAGCGCTTTTAATCCGTCTCTGCCGAGGTGCATTTTAACCGGAACCGTATTGATTGATTTAACGAGAGCCGTTGTCATGTTTACACGCCCACGATAACGCGGTGTATAATTGCGTGGGCACCAATTACGTCCAAATCTGAAAACGCAAACACTACCATCAATCACGGATGTGTTTTCATCATAACCAAAATTATCAATCGCTGAAGCATACACATACGGTTTAAATGAAGAACCCGGCTGGCGTTTGGCAAGTGTTGCGCGGTTAAACTGACTCTGACCGTAGTCACGGCCACCAACCATCGCTCGCACAGCGCCTTCATGGTCAATTACGACCATGGCAGCATCCCTCACGCCATACTGAGTACCAAATTGCCTAAGGTGTGTTTCAATAGAAACTTCTGCAGCTTTTTGCAGGTCAAGATCAACAGTGGATTTTACAACCAAATTACGGGTGTTGAATTTAATGGCTGTCTTCCGTACTTCATCATACGCCCAATCAAGAAAGTAGTTTGGTCCCTGCAAATCTTCGCGATCTACAACACTTGCTGGTTCCCGCCTTGCTCGTACAACTTGACCTTCTGTCATAAATCCGGCTTGAACCATATTAGTCAAAACCTCATTTGCACGTGCCCTAGCTGCTGGCAAATTGATGTGGGGTGCATATTTTCCAGGTGCTTTATAAAGACCAGCAAGCATAGCAGCTTCGGCCAGTGAAACGTCTTTAATATTCTTGTTAAAATAATACTGGGCAGCGGCAGCGATGCCAAAATTACCTCCGCCCATATAGGCGTGGTCAATGTATAATTTGAGAATTTCTTTTTTCGAAAGGTTGGTCTCTAGCCATAAAGAAAGAAACGCTTCCTTGATTTTGCGGTCTAGGGTTCGCTCATTTATTAGGAACAGATTTTTTGCAAGCTGTTGTGTAATTGTACTACCACCCTGCACAACAGAATTGGCTTTTACATTTTCAGCCATTGCTCGGGTTAGGCCAAAAAAATCAATTCCGATATGTTCAAAGAACCTTCTATCTTCAGTAGATAATACAGCTTTAATAAAATGATCCGGCAAAGCATCAAGTTCTTCTGCAGCATTTTGGCGGATGCCTCGTCTGCCTATTTCTTTGCCGTTTCTATCTAAAAATAGAACCGAATAATCATCCTGACTGCGCCAATCTTTTTGGGTTTCTTCAAATGCCGGCAATGCTAGCGCCAACATCGCAATCGAACCCAGTAATCCAAGCGTAATGCCTTCATCAAATATTTCTACAAGAAAGCGTTTGAACCCTTTAACCCGGAATTTCCGAAAGAAAATGGTGATACTTTCCCAACGTTCACCGGCATCAGAAAACAATCCGTATAGCGATGAATCAATCCAAGAATCGATATCGAGAAGCTTATTCCAGCCTCCACCTTTCTTCGAATTCTTAAATGGGTCACTCAATTTTACAGTTCCTTTTGGTGCCTTAAGAGATTTCTATATCATATTATACCCATCCTACTCCAAAACCCGAATGTTTTGGTGTGATATGATACGAAA
>JAALLB010000280.1 GCA_011087745.1 Hyphomicrobiales bacterium
TTTCGTATCATATCACACCAAAACATTCGGGTTTTGGAGTAGGATGGGTATAAACGTCAATTTATTGCCTCAGAAAGCTCTTACTGTGTAAACTTCTCCACAAAAGTGCAATTCTTCCTTTGGCAGAGGGGAAATGCATGTGCTAAATAACGACGAAGCAAATTGAAATACCATGATAAAAGGCACGGCTTATATGACTGACCGCCAAACTAGTTACAGCTATGAAGAATTAATTGCATGCGGAAAAGGAGAGCTGTTTGGGCAGGGTAATGCCCAACTACCAGCTCCACCTATGTTGATGTTTGATCGCATTACCAAGCTTTCGGAAGAGGAAGGCGAGTACGGAAAAGGCATGATCCGCGCCGAACTAGATATAAAGCCAGATGCCTGGTTTTTCCCATGCCATTTCATAAATAACGAAATTATGCCTGGTTGTTTGGGGCTTGATGCGATGTGGCAGCTTACTGGCTTTTACCTGGGATGGTCCGGTGGTGAAGGTTATGGCATGGCTTTGTCTACTGGTGAAGTAAAATTCAAAGGCATGGTTACGCCAAAAACCAAATTGGTTGAATACGGCATTGATTTCAAACGCATCCTGCGTGGGCGCCTTGTCTTGGGAATTGCCGATGGCTGGTTAAAAGCTGATGGTGAAGTTATTTATACCGCCAAGGATCTAAAAGTTGGCCTTTCAAAAGAAAAAGCTTCTTAAATTAAGTTAGAGGGAAACTGAAACATGAAACGCGTTGTCGTAACAGGTATGGGCATTGTCTCATCAATTGGTAACAATACCCAAGAAGTATTGGCCTCTCTTCGGGAAGCGAAGTCAGGCATTAAGACTGCTGAAGATCATTTGAAATATGGTTTCCGATGCCAGGTGCAGGGAGCTCCGGACCTTGATCCATTTGAAATTTTGGATCGACGGACCGCACGCTTTATGGCAAAGGGCACCGCCTGGAATTACATTGCAATGGAACAGGCAATTCAAGATGCAGGTCTTGAAGCTGGTGAAGTTGTAAATCCTCGCACCGGTATCATCATGGGATCAGGCGGACCTTCTACGAAAGTCATCTATGAGGCTGCAGACACAACGCGTGAAAAAGGTCCAAAGCGTATTGGGCCAACAGCTGTGCCAAAAGCCATGAGCTCAACAGCTTCAGCTGTTTTGGGCACACAGTTTGAAATTAAGGGCGTAAACTACTCGATCACATCAGCCTGTGCGACTTCCAATCACTGCGTTGGCAATGCTTATGAAACCATTCAATTGGGCAAGCAGGACATTATCTTTGCAGGGGGTTCTGAAGACCTTGATTGGTCAATGTCAAACCTTTTTGATGCCATGGGTGCGATGTCATCAAAGTTTAATGACACGCCTTCAAGAGCTTCGCGAACCTATGACGCAAACCGCGATGGTTTTGTAATTGCCGGCGGTGCTGGTGTTGTTGTTCTGGAAGAATTGGAGCATGCAAAGACGCGTGGTGCAAAAATTTATGGTGAGATTATCGGATATGGCGCCACCTCTGATGGGCATGACATGGTTGCCCCATCTGGTGAAGGTGCAATTCGCTGCATGCAGATGGCGTTATCAACGGTGAATGATCCAATCGACTACATTAATCCGCATGGCACTTCGACACCAGTGGGAGATGAAAAGGAAATTGAAGCCGTTCGTGAAGTTTTCGGCCAAAATTGTCCGCCAATTTCTGCAACAAAATCTCTTACAGGCCATTCCCTTGGCGCAACCGGCGTTCAAGAAGCAATTTATTGCATGCTGATGATGAACAATAAATTCATCTGTGAAAGCGCTCACATTGAAGAAATTGATCCAAAGTTTACCGACATGAATATTGTTCGTGAGCGCATCGACAACGCAGAGCTTAATACGGTGATATCCAACTCTTTTGGATTTGGCGGAACAAACGCAACTCTCGCTCTACAGCGTTATAACGGTTAAGGAACTAATTATGAGTGACTTAATGAAAGGCAAACGCGGCCTTGTAATGGGGGTTGCAAATAACCACTCAATTGCTTGGGGCATTGCAAAGCAGCTTGCTGACCAGGGCGCAGAACTAGCTTTTACCTATCAAGGTGACGGATTTGGCAAACGTGTTAAGCCGCTAGCTGATAGTGTTGGTGCAGAACTTCTTTTGGATTGTGATGTGGAAGATATTGCTTCTGTTGACGCAGTTTTTGACACACTCAAGAAAGAATGGGGCACGATAGATTTTCTTGTTCATGCCATTGCGTTTTCAGACAAAAACGAACTTAAGGGCATGTATGCTGACACAACCCGCGAGAATTTTTCGCGCACAATGGTAATTTCATGCTTCTCATTTACGGAGATTGCAAAGCGTGCAGCAAGCATGATGAACGAAGGGGGCTCCATGCTGACGCTAACCTACGGTGGGGCGTCGCGTGTTATGCCAAACTATAACGTCATGGGTGTTGCCAAGGCGGCATTGGAAGCAAGTGTTCGATACCTTGCAAATGACTATGGTCCGCAGGGAATACGGGTAAATGCTATTTCTGCTGGCCCCGTAAGAACACTGGCAGGATCTGGCGTATCTGATGCGCGTTCCATGTTTAATTATCAAAAACGCAATTCGCCGCTTCGCCGTACGGTTGATATTTCTGAGGTCGGAGGTTCGGGGCTTTATCTTCTGTCAGATTTATCATCTGGTGTGACAGGTGAAATTCATTTTGTTGATTCAGGCTATTCAACGGTCTCCATGCCTAATCTTGATGAACTCAATGCAATGGATGGTAATGCCAAGTTGATTTCAGGATTTATCTCTGATAAGGGTGGGCTATG
>JAALLB010000281.1 GCA_011087745.1 Hyphomicrobiales bacterium
ACATGGAAAGACCCATCCGGTCACCTTCAGCAAAGATGTGTGCATGCGGTAGCCCATTATGGAAAGAGCAGTCATGGATTTGCCGCAACCGGATTCACCCACAATCCCGAGAATCTCTCCTTCCCGTACATCCAGCGACACGTGATCCAGAACCCGCGCATTATCCGCACGTGTTTTGAAATCAACCACAATGTCGCGGACTTCAAGGAATGGTTTTTTTGCCATCGCTACCTCTGCCGCAGTTTTGGATTAAGGGCATCATTTAGTCCATCGCCGATGAGTGAAATCGCCAGAACTGTCAGGAAGATTGCAAAGCCTGGAATGGCAACTGCAAATCCTGCATCCAAAATGTAGGACCGGTTTGATCCTATGACTTGCCCCCAACTCATAACGTTCGGGTCACTCAATCCCAGGAAACTTAAGGCAGCCTCAAAAAGAATTGCAGAACCCACCATCAAGTTGGCCTGTACGATAATGGGTGGAAGCGCGTTGGGAAGAATAACCTTAAATATCAAATAGCGATCGCGGGCACTTCCCGACCGGGCGGCAGCTAGATATTCTAGCTCGCGGATGCGCAAAAATTCTGATCGTGTGACCCGGGCAACTGCCGTCCAGCTTACAACGCCAATGGCCATTGTTACGGTGAGAAGAGACGATCCAAAGAGCGCCACGATTACCATTGAAAAAAGCAGCGTTGGCAATACCTGGAAAAATTCGGTAAAGCGCATCAAAGCTTCCTCAATAATTCCGCCATAGTATCCAGCAAATGCACCGACCGTAACACCAATAACAAGAGAAATAATTGCCGCAGCAAGTCCGATTGCAATCGAGACCTGGCCGCCAACCATCATGGCAGCGAGGATGTCACGACCAAGGTAATCGGTTCCCAAAATATAGCCCTCGTCTCCAGGGTAGGTAAACGGGGCCCAGACCATTTCAAACGGATCCGTTGTGTGAATGTACGAACCAACAAAGACAAACAGCAATATAAAAATTAGTAAAATCAGTCCCGCAACGGCCGAGTAATTGCGAAAAAACATGACCGCCATTTCAGACAGTGGATGGGTTGCCGTAAATTCTTCTGGATCGATGTCGGTTGTGTCTGTCATTTGAATTCTTATCCCGACTTAATTCGAGGGTCGATTGACCGCAAGGTAATGTCGGTCAGGATGTTGACGATAATTACGACAAAGGAAGAGAAGAATAAAATTCCCATGATGGTTGGTGTATCACGCGCAAGTATTGACTTGAGTGCAAGTGTCCCTAGCCCTGGCCATGTAAATACCGCTTCCATCACAACGGCGCCTGACATTACCGCAGAAAATTGAAGGCCTGCCACAGTCACAAGCGGGCCAAGTGAATTTTTCAGAGTATGTTTATAAAGTACTGTTTTTTCTGCCAAGCCCTTGGCCCGTGCTGTGCGTATGTAATCGCTACCCAAAACTTCCAGCATGGAAGCTCTAATCAGACGACTACAAAGGGCAATATAGATAGAAGCCAAAGTCACCATTGGTAAAAACAGGTGATAAAGTACATCAAGTATTTGCACAAAAAAGCCACCCTCAACCGTCACGTTATACATGCCGCCTACCGGGAAAATCGGAAAAATAGAAACAAACAAAATAATCAGCAGAATGCCGCTCCAGAAAACTGGTGCAGCAAATCCGAAAAGCGAAATAAAAGTAACGATCAGGCTGGTAACGCCATTTGGCTTTCTGGCTGCAATCACGCCCAATATCATGCCCAGACTAATGGCCAGAACCTGCGATGAGAAAACTAGCAAAAGAGTAGCAGGCAGTTTTTCAAGAATAAGAGTTGTGACAGGTGCATTGTAGAAATAGGAATAACCCAGATCAAAAAACGCTACTCCTGAAACATAGCGCCAAAGTTGAACGTAAAATGGTTGATCCAGTCCGTAACGCGTTCTGATTTCTGCAATTACGGATGCATCCGCTCCGCCCATATCTCCAGCGATGGAGTCAGCAATGTCGCCCGGTGCGATCGTAATAAGAGTGAAATTCAGAACAAGTACGGCAATCAGCAAAAGCAGTCCGTATCCGACCCGCGTTGCAATAGTTTGCCAAAACCCCATTAAACAATCCAGTTCACTTTTAGGCGGTAAATTTACCCGCCGCATCATTTAAAGTGCAGCGGGTGTTGGTTATTTAAGTATGTCTACTGAATCCACACTCTGTCCATAGGGCTTGATGTACCCCAGATGGAATTTGGTGCGTTCACAATGCTTTTGTTTGAAACAGTGTGATAAGGCGACGGGAAGAGTGGGTACAAAGGAAGTTCATCAGCCAGAATTTGCTGGAATTCCTTATAGTACTTCTTACGCTCTTCGATGTCATTGGTTGAACCTGCAAGTGCCATCAGTTCATCAACACGGTCATTTGCATATTGTTGAGTGTTGGACCAAATGACACCAGCCTTGATGTTCTGGCTGTTGTAAGTGCGGTGAACACCGATTACCGGATCACCCCAGTTGAAAACATTGTCCATAGTCATCTCAAATTCCCAATTTGAAATACGCTTTGCCCAGGTTGGAAAATCAGCTGATGCACGTACAGTAACATCAATGCCTATCTTCTTAAGCGCTGGCTTCATGTATTCAGCATATGGCTTCATTGCCGGCCAACCGTAGTCAACTGAAAGGCCAAAGCGCGTACCATCAGAACCTTTTGGATATCCAGCCGGTATTGCCAAATTGCCGAACGTTGAATGAGAAAGTGCAGTAGAGAGTTTTTATGCTATACCCATCCTACTCCAAAACCCGAATGTTTTGGTGTGATATGAT
>JAALLB010000282.1 GCA_011087745.1 Hyphomicrobiales bacterium
AGCCACGAGCCAATGCGCCGCAACGAGTCTAATCTATAGGCCGTTGGTATAATGTGTCATTTCAAAAAATTGTAGGGTTATTGAAGAACATATTTCGCGGAGTAGTTGCTCTTGACACGAACCGTACCGTACGGTACTATATCTTTATGAACCAACAAGTATCAAACATTGAAGGCAAGGTCGTTGTTGAAAATTCGCCTTCGGCTCGCGAGCAGGAGGTGCTTTTGGTTGTTCTTGATCTGATGGTGGAAGAAGGGGATGGATTTTCCATGGCCTATGTAGCGCGGCGTGCATCGTGTTCCAAAGAGACGCTTTATCGCTGGTTTGGTGATCGTGATGGATTGTTGACGGCAACAGTCCAGTGGCAAGCCTCCAAAGTTCGCATGCCGAAGCTTGATGGTGACAATCTAACTTTGGATGCTTTTGCAAACACTTTGAACGAGTTTGCCTCCAGTTGGCTGAGCGTTTTGACGAGTGAGGTTTCCATCGCACTAAATCGATTGGCGGTTTCTCATGCAGGAAACAATAAATCAAGTTTAGGGCGTATCGTTCTTGAGAATGGCCCCTATGCCATGCGTAGTCGTCTACTGCCGATCTTTTTGATGGGGCATAAGGCTGGGCTAATTACGGTGCAGGGAGATGAAGCTTTCAAAACATTTTTTGGGTTGGTTGTTGCCGATGTGCAAATACGTGCGTTGCTTGGCGATGAAAACAAACCTACGGATAAACAAATCGAACAATTTGCGCAAAAGGCGGTGGAGAAATTCCTCGTACTTTGCGGGAGTAAACAATCACACATTAAACAAACACAGTAACAGGAGAGTACCCACATGCGTGTTTATTATGACAGAGATGCTGATTTCAATCTTATCAAGGGCAAAAACGTCCTTATCATCGGATATGGCTCGCAGGGCCGTGCCCATGCCATGAACCTTAAAGATTCAGGTGCCAAGAACCTTCGAGTTGCTTTGCGTGCTGGTTCTTCGACTGCCAAAAAAGTAGAGGCTGATGGCCTTGAAGTTATGACTGTATCTGAAGGTGCTACCTGGGCTGACCTTATGATGATGGCGACACCTGATGAGCTTCAGGCTGAAATTTATCGCGATGAAATTGAAGCGAATATCCGTGACGGTGCAGCCATTGCATTTGCACACGGTCTTAATGTTCACTTCGGTCTTATTGAACCAAAATCGACTGTAGATGTTCTCATGGTTGCTCCTAAAGGCCCTGGCCACACGGTGCGCGGCGAATACCAAAAAGGCGGCGGCGTGCCATGTCTTATTGCTGTACACCAGGATGCTTCTGGTAATGCACATGACCTTGGGCTTTCATACGCTTGTGGCGTTGGTGGTGGCCGTTCAGGCATCATTGAAACAAACTTCAAGGAAGAGTGTGAAACTGATTTGTTCGGTGAGCAGGCAGTTCTTTGTGGCGGTGTTGTTGAGCTTATCCGTGTAGGCTTCGAAACACTTGTTGAAGCTGGTTATGCACCAGAAATGGCTTATTTTGAATGCTTGCATGAAGTTAAGCTCATCGTTGATCTTATCTACGAAGGTGGTATTGCCAACATGAACTACTCAATTTCAAACACTGCTGAGTGGGGAGAGTATGTTACAGGTCCACGAATTGTGACCGCCGAAACCAAAGCTGAAATGAAGCGGGTTCTTGAAGATATTCAATCTGGCAAATTCACATCTGAATGGATGCAAGAATATCACTCCGGTGCTGCTCGCTTTAAGGCCATTCGCCGTAACAACGATGCGCACCAAATTGAAGAAGTTGGTGGTAAGCTTCGAGAGATGATGCCTTGGATTTCCGCTAACCAATTGGTTAATAAAGAAAAGAACTAATACGTCTTACTTGAGATATCTAATGGGGCCGCGCATTACGTGGCCCTTTTTTTAGTTGGTTCTTTAGATATGAATTACAGCAATTATTAACTGATTGCTGATACCAAAACCCTGACGATGGAATTTGGAGGTTTGCTGATGAGTATTTTCCCCGGAAAATATTGCTATCTTGGGTTGGCTATCATTGCTGTTATCGAGATAATCTGGATATGGTATGTGGGACATATCGTTGACTATTCAACTCTTTGGCCTGCTCTCAGTGGATCAGCTTTCTTTATCGGTATTTTGGTAATCTTTTATATTATTCAGTCACTCGCTGAAAGCAATCGCGATCGCTTAAGTGTTGGCTTTGCGGATTGGTTTTTGAATTCTTTCATGCCAATTGTCAGAACCTTTGCAGCTGGCATGATTTATATTCTTGCAGGATGGGTTGTATTAAGGTTGCTTAATCATCCTGACGATGACCATTCCAATTCCCTATGCGGATCCATTTTTGGCTGACCTTGATGGCTATCTTCCTATCGACTGGAACACATATTTTGAATTTGTTGCAACAACGCCATGGCTGGTATCGCTTTTTGATAAGGCATATACTGGGCTGACATTTTTGACCATTTTTGCGTTCATTTCTATCGTTCTTGTAGGTGAGCTGAAAAAGGCAAGATACTTCGCAATCACGTTTACCATCACGGCATTTATTTCTACTACTGTTGGAACGTTTTTTCCTGCACTTGGTACTGTGGAACACACGTTGATAAATAAAGACCTGATTGCCAATTTTCCATACCCTCCCGGGTCGTATTTTATTGATATACTTGAGCGTTTGAGAAGTGGCGGTCCACAGGAGTTTGCATTTAACAGATTGCCTAGATTAACAACTTTTCCGTCATTCCCACAGTACTAGACGCTATTGGATAAGGCGTTGAATTTTTTCATAAATGTGATTC
>JAALLB010000283.1 GCA_011087745.1 Hyphomicrobiales bacterium
TTCGTATCATATCACACCAAAACATTCGGGTTTTGGAGTAGGATGGGTATAACTGGCGAAAAAAGAAGCGCTTTACGAAATTCAATTTGGATGTTTCACGAACCTCGGTCGTATAACTACTATACGGATGAAGTATCTGATGAACCAGAGTCGGAACGCCGCGCAGCAAGTGACCGGTTTTTTGACAAGTACTTTGTAAACTCGGAAATGGATGCGAATTGGCGCCAACAGCTTGCTAAGGAATGGATTGGCAAGGAAGTGTGGCGCTCTGGCCAGCAGCTGGTTGAAGAAAAATCAAACATCATTTTGAGGCTCTATTAGGCCTCATCAACGGAATAAAACGATTCAGTCTTGATATCATCACAGTAATGCAGGTAGTTAAGGCGCATAAATTCCATTCTCCTCCAAAGGAAATATCTTCATGACTGCAATTATCGACATCAATGCCCGTGAAATTCTTGATTCAAGAGGTAACCCAACCGTAGAAGTCGACATTCTTTTGGAAGATGGTTCTTTTGGTCGTGCTGCGGTTCCTTCTGGTGCATCTACAGGTGCCCATGAAGCTGTTGAACTGCGTGATGGCGGTGCCCGTTACCTTGGCAAAGGCGTTTTAAAAGCAATAGAGGCAGTTAACACAGATATAATGGATGCAATCGGTGGAATGGATGCAGAAGATCAGCGCATTCTTGATTATGCAATGATTGCTCTTGATGGTACTGCAAATAAAGCAAAGCTGGGCGCTAATGCCATCCTCGGTGTTTCCCTGGCAATTGCAAAAGCTGCCGCAGACACTTCCGGTTTGCCGCTTTACCGCTATGTGGGTGGGCCAAATGCATCTGTGCTCCCGGTACCAATGATGAATATCATCAATGGCGGCGAGCATGCGGATAACCCGATTGATTTTCAGGAGTTCATGATCATGCCAGTAGGTGCTGATACCATGAGTGACGCAGTTCGAATGGGTGCGGAAGTCTTTCATACCTTGAAAAAGGAACTTCAATCGCAAGGTCATAACACCAACGTAGGTGATGAAGGCGGATTTGCGCCAAACATAGGTAGCGCACCTGACGCGCTAGATTTCATCATGAAATCCATCGAAAAAGCCGGTTTTAAACCAGGTGAGGATATGTATCTGGCGCTCGATTGTGCTTCGACAGAATTTTTTGAAGATGGAAAATATGTTCTTGCAGGTGAGGGGCGTACTCTGGAACCGGAAGCAATGGCTTCCTATTTGGCAGAACTGGCTGCAAAATACCCGATTATCTCAATCGAAGATGGCATGGCGGAAGATGACTGGGACGGTTGGAAATCACTAACCGAGAAGGCTGGTAATAGCTGTCAGCTTGTAGGGGATGATTTGTTCGTAACAAATTCTGCGCGTCTGGCCGATGGTATTCGCATGGGTGTTGCCAATTCAATATTGGTTAAGGTCAATCAAATCGGAACACTGACTGAAACACTTGATGCCGTGGAAATGGCCCACAAGGCTTCATATACCGCAGTCATGTCACACCGTTCCGGCGAAACAGAAGATTCTACAATTTCTGATCTGGCAGTGGCAACCAATTGTGGTCAGATCAAAACCGGTTCACTGGCACGCTCTGATAGGCTGGCAAAATACAACCAGCTTCTACGCATTGAAGAAGAACTTGGTTCCGCAGCCAATTATGCAGGTCGCTCTATCCTGAAATAACTGCCTAATCGCCATTAATCTTTTTTTGTTTATTTTGGCAAAATAATCTGTTATCTTGCACTTATCTTGCACTTATCTTGCACTTGGGCTATTCTGGTGTAGGAGCGAGAATGGCTAATTTTTCTGATGATCAATGGATCAAAATTCATAAGCAACTGGATGAGCATGAATCCCTATACGGCTTACCTGAAGCTCGTCCAGACTCCCTGATATTCTCCTCTTTCAATATACGAAAATTTGGAGCCCACACCTCCCGAAACAAGGTGAAACGTTCTGCTGGTTCATGGCGCTTGCTAATTCGCTATGCCAAACGCTGTGATCTTTTGGCGATCCAGGAAGTGGGTGATGATTTAACCAGTGTAAAGCATCTGATAAGCGAGCTTGGCGATGACTATGCTTTCATTGGGTCGGATGTATCGGGAGGAAGTCTAGGTCGCGGCGGAAATATTGAACGCCTTGTATTTGTTTATAAAAAGAGTGTTTTACAAACAACTGGTATGGGTTCTGATCTTGCATATGAGCGTTCAGACATTCTTCGTACACTTTATGAAAATCGAGAATTATTTTCTGGAGATTTTGATGAGCGGGATGCGGATTTACTAGTGCTCAAAAATAAAACTACAGCATGGGAAGCCGAGCTCGCTGTTTGGGAGCAAACAGGTTTCAACGCTAAAGGCACAAAAAAGAAACCAAAAAAACCAACTGCCCCTGCATTTTCAATTAGCGAGTTTCTTCAATTCATTAGAACCCCTCATATGGCATCATTTCAAACCATTTCTACAAACGGAGAAAAGCCCTACAAATTTATCGCTGTAAATGCACATCTACTATACGGCGGTGATACCAAGGTGTGGAAAGGTGAGCGCCTTCGGGAGTTTAAGGCTTTAATGGATTGGTTAATTATCCAGGCTCACAAAATGGAGCGGATGTTTGAACCCAATTTCATATTGTTCGGAGACCTCAATCTGGATTTTGAGAAAACCAACATCAAGCGCGAACAAATTACTGATTACTTAAAATCGCTAAATTCAAGTATACCCATCCTACTCCAAAACCCGAATGTTTTGGTGTGATATGATACGAAA
>JAALLB010000284.1 GCA_011087745.1 Hyphomicrobiales bacterium
TTCGTATCATATCACACCAAAACATTCGGGTTTTGGAGTAGGATGGGTATAAAGATATTTTCGATTTTAATTTTGAACTTTGGGTAATTGATGACATTTGGCTTTGATCCAGTTTCCAATCCGGCTTTTGAAGTATTTGAGCCGGAGGACAATAACACTCCATTTGTGTTGAATTCACCGCACAGCGGGAAAATTTACCCTCCTTCCTTTCTTGAGCAATCACGACTTAGCAATTTAACACTTCGCAAGTCCGAAGACTTTTTGGTGGATTCGCTGGTCAGCGGCGGTGTTTTGCATGGCATGCCAATGCTTAAGGCGAATTTTCCAAGAGCTTTTCTGGATGTGAATCGTGAGCCCTATGAACTGGATCCGAAAATGTTTGAGGGCCAATTGCCGGATTATATCAACACGCGTTCCATTAGGGTATCCAGCGGACTTGGGACAATTGCAAAGATTGTTGCGGAAGGGGAGCAGATTTATTCTGACAAAATTCCTGCAGGTGATGGTCTTTCGCGAATTGAGGACATTTATAAGCCTTATCATGCTTCGTTGCGTCAATTGCTTGCCAGAACGCATGTTAAATTTGGCTGCTCGGTTCTAATTGATTGCCATTCAATGCCTTCGAATGTGGGTCATGCTTATCACATCAACAGACCGGACTTTGTTTTGGGTGACCGATTTGGAAGTTCTTGCAGCGCTGGTATTACACATGCGGCTAAAAATCTGCTTCAGCAAATGGGATATAATGTTGAAGTCAATAAGCCATATGCCGGTGGGTTTATAACTAAACACTACGGTAGACCTCAAAATGGGCTGCATGCGTTGCAGATTGAGATTAATCGCGGCCTTTATATGGATGAAATTCGCATGCTGCCAAACTCCAGTTTTGAATCATTTGCGGATGATATGACGATCTTTTTCAAGCAACTTACCGGATTAAACTGGGATGATTTGCATGGTACTCAACCTTTGGCTGCGGAATAATCATGGACCTTAATACAACAGAAATTACCAAATTCCTGAACGAACTTTGCGATCTTGCCCAGATTGAAACCATGAGTAGGTTCCGGCAAGCAATTGATATTTCAAATAAACTGGATAGCGGTTTTGATCCTGTTACCGAGGCAGATAAAGCTGCAGAATTGGCCATTCGGGATCATATATTGCGCCATTATGCAGATCATGGAGTTTTGGGTGAAGAATTTGGTTCGATAAACCCGGATGCCGAGTATCAGTGGATTGTTGATCCGATTGACGGAACAAGGTCTTTTATTTCCGGTATGCCTACATGGGGAACCCTCATTGGGCTTTATAAGGCTGGTAAGCCCTATGCTGGCGTTATGCACCAACCTTTTACGGGTGAGCGGTATATTTGTGATGGTGAAGCGAGCCATTTGGTTCACAATGACAAAACAACAAAATTAAAAACTTCAGGCACAGAAAAACTGTCGGAATCCATTTTGATGACAACAACTCCGGCGATATTCAACCCAAGTGAACGGGAGAAGTACGAACACGTTGAGGCCTGTTGTAAAATGCCGCGTTACGGGACTGACTGTTATGCGTATTGTTTGTTGGCATCGGGGCACGTTGATTTGGTGATTGAGACCAGCTTAAATGTTTATGATATCGCTGCTTTGATCCCAATAGTAAAACAGGCGGGTGGTGTATTTACCAATTGGCAAGGGGGTAGTGCTGCGCAAGGCGGTCAGGTTTTGGTTAGTGCAAACCCAACCTTGCATGCAGAAGCTTTGTTTTTATTGGCCTAAATTATCTAAACGTCAGAACCAGGAATGAAAGAGGCAAATGCTGCGAGCAATTGTTCTCTGTAAATATCGCGTTCTTGAAGTAATTCGTGTTTGGTGCCATCGATTGTCAGGCATTTGCCCGAGCGTAGCTTGCGCCCGAAACTCTCTATAGCTCTATTTGATACGATAACATCATTTCCGGCACTTACAATTAATGTCGGGATGCTGATTTTTTTACAAAAATCGATGTCGTTGACTTCTTCCATTATGCGGCAGGCTGCATAAACCCAAGCGGCAGTTGGCCCGCCAATGCTCAATTCTGGATAGTCCTTCAGGAATTTTTTGTTTCGCTCGAAACGATCAGGATCTGAGGTATGAATATTGCCGTCAAATTTTTGATTTCCTCCGACTGCATCGCCCCCAGCCATATACACTTCTCCCAGCCCAAACATGCATAGTGTCCCTGAAAGAGTTTTAACCAAGGGAGCTGATATTGGCTGCCTGCCCAATCCCAAAAATGGCGCAGCAAGAACCATGCGCCTTATGGTATTTGATAATTTTGGGGCAGAAAGAAGCGCAACCAATGAACCGGTTGAATGGCCAAAAATGTAATAAGGGGCCTTGCAGTCTGGCAGGGCAACTTCGTTCATAATGGTTTCGAGATCAATGGTATATTCATTGAAATCGTCAACGTAACCCCGTTTTCTATCTTCAAGAATTCGGCTTGAGCCACCTTGCCCGCGCCAGTCGAAGCTGATGACTTCAAGGCCTTGTTCGCGTAAATCACTGACAGTTTTATAGGTGCGTTCAATGTATTCAAAACGCCCATGTAATACCAAAACTGTTCCTTTGGAAGATTCTTGGGTTGGCTTCCACCTGGCGTATCTCAGTTCCATTCCGTCAGGTGTTTGAACCATGCCCGAAATCGCACCTTCCGGCATTGGATAATAAGTTGGATTTTTAAGTATACTCCGAGTCCTTGAAAATCTGATTATTTGGGGTTGACGTTTCAGGCTT
>JAALLB010000285.1 GCA_011087745.1 Hyphomicrobiales bacterium
TCACATGGAAAGACCCATCCGGTCACCTTCAGCAAAGATGTGTGCATGCGGTAGCGCGACCGGTAACGGGATGTTTTCGAACAACCGGATGTTCCGCAAGCCACGACTCTTCTTCTCGTTGTTCATATAAATGATATGCATGAATAGCGGTTAGAGTTCTGAGCGTTTTTTGCAGGCCGGGTGATAATTGTTCAAATGCCGAAATCGTCGATGCAAAAGAGGTGTCACCGCCAACATCCGGAATCTCCACACCATGCAAAATCGACAGGTAACCGGCAGGTTTCATCCAGGTAATGTCAGCGTGCCAGCTTTCACCGCCAAACATCACGCTATCATCAGGATTTTTGAGTAGTTCCAAAACCTCTGGACAATCATCATACCCATTTGGATCAATCGGATGAATAAAATGCAGTCCAAATTTTGCACCCAACTTTGATAGCTGAAACCGGTCCAAATTCTGACCTGATATTTTTACAACCAGATGCTCATCCAGTGCATCTTTAAGGCCCTCAATTGCCTCATCATTTGCTTGTGACAGATCAATGCCGGAAATTTCGGCGCCAATTACTCCAGATACAGGTTTGATATCCATAACGTTCACCTAAAACTTAGTTTAACCCAGAGTAACCGCTTTAGCATTCGGTGAAAATGGCAGTTAGTAAAAAACTATGTGTATGAAAGCAAATGGTCTTACTCTTCTATCGTCTACGCTGTGCGGCCTGATCAGTATTTTATGGTGCCCATCTTTGGTATAAAATGATTGCAAACTACTTGCATACGGAAATTATTTGCACTATAACGCCAACATGACTTATATTGAAACAAAATCTCTTCTACGCTTATTACAAGCTTCTGCTACTGTTGAAGCCAAGGCTTCAGGAGCTATTTCTTCTGTTCATGGATTATCTCTCATGGAGGCATTTTTGTTGATGCATTTAGAGAATGCACCATTGTGCCGGCTACCAAGAGTGGAACTAGCTCGACGCCTGCATGTAAGCGCTTCTACGGTTACTCGCATGACTGCGCCGCTTGAAAAAATTGGCCTGGTTGATCGAAAATCTGATGAAAGAGATGCCCGTCTGGCTTTCGTGGTTCTAACTAAAGCTGGGAAAGTCAGAATTAGTGAAGCCAGAACAACATTGGAGCAACAAGCAGCAAGAATATTTCAAGACCGATGGAGTAAGGGGGAACTTAAACAACTTTCCAATTTGCTTGCCAGGCTTTTGGCCAATGAAAATGGCGAGTTGGTTTAGCGCAGAGTCAATTCCAGCCTTGTGCTTTTGATCGCCTCAATCATTGCGGATGATAAATCACTTGATATCCTGGACCCTATTAATATCGAACGCTTGGAAACAGGCAGATCCGGAAATCCATCGCGTTTGGACAAGACACTCATTCTTTCGCAAATCTGGATGCTGGAAGTATGCCCACTGCAAAACCGGCGCGAATTGCAGCCTGTATGCTCGTAAAACTACTGCTGCGAAATGTAATATTGTAATCTCTGCCAACCGAATTAAGCGCTTCAATTGGCGCATTGCGCCACCAACAGCTGCGGTCAAGAATTGCCAGAGGTACGGGTTTTTGGTCATTAAACTGCATATCTTTTTTTGTAGCCCAGACTATTTTCTCCTCATATAGTGGAATTCCTTCATCATCTTCCGGATTTGATGCGACAGCGACGTCAATCTGATTGTTTTGAACCGCTTTTGGAAATCCGGATGTGCATCCAGAAGTTGCTATAACATCCACACCTGGATGAGAATGAGCAAACTCATTTAAAATTTTCTCCAATGCAATGCCGCTAAAATCATCAGGAATTCCAACCCGAATTGAACCAGACAAGGGAGTTTCGAAGAGTGATGTTGTTTGCTTAAGTTCAGCCAAAATGGATCGCGCCTTGGGCAATAGTTTTTCACCTGCATCTGTAAGCACCATTCCTCTTGGTTTGCGCTCGAACAACTTAACACCAAGTTCGGCTTCAAGTTTTCGAACTTGAACGCTTATGGCCGATTGAGTGCGGTGTAAATGCTCGGCTGCCAGAGTCAGGTTTCCGACATCAGCAATGATTTTGAACGTTTGCAGTAGTTCAGTGTTCAATAAGTAGCGTTCGTTTTTATTTATGAATCGTAGCTTTTACTATCACAACAATCAACCAGGGATTTTGATCATGCATTTTGAACAAATTGTTATTTTGATGGGGATTGGTCTTGTTGGAGGAACATGGAATGCAATTGCTGGAGGTGCAACATTGTTTACATTTCCAGCATTAATGATGGTGGGCTTACCGCCCATGGTGGCGAATGCGACCAATTATCTGGCATTACTCCCTTCAAACGCAGCGGCACTTCCAGCCTACCGTGAAGAGCTACGTGGCTTGGGGCGATCATTGTTGCCTCTACTAATAGTTTCTGGCCTTGGCGCTATTGTTGGTTCGATTTTATTACTGGTATCTGACCCCGATTTTTTTATCGTTTTGATCCCTTTTCTTATTCTGCTTGCTACTGGGCTTTTTGCCATGGGTGATGTGTTGCGCAACTGGCTATTATCCATTGCTGGTGAAACCAAAAGCAGTCTTATTGTTTATGCCGCCCTATTCGTTTCTTCAATCTATGGCGGGTATTTCGGTGCTGGATTGGGAATAATTCTTCTGGCAATCGCTCAAATCATGGGCTTTAGCGATTTTCATGTCGCCAATAGTATTAAGGGTAATGCCAAGTTGATTTCAGGATTTATCTCTGATAAGGGTGGGCTATG
>JAALLB010000286.1 GCA_011087745.1 Hyphomicrobiales bacterium
CATAGCCCACCCTTATCAGAGATAAATCCTGAAATCAACTTGGCATTACCGACAAAGCTGATCCGCCTGAAAATCCAATGTCAGCAGACCGCGTACGCTGGGAGCATATTCAAAGAGTTTATGAGCTATGCGACCGAAATGTATCGGAAACTGCCAGACGCTTAAACATGCACCGAAGAACATTGCAAAGAATTTTGGCAAAACGGGCGCCGCGCTAAACTATTCTTCGTTCAAATCATTTTCCAAAAACTGCTCTTGCAACGTGAGCCTCTTTGTTCGCATCGCAGCATTTCGCGCAAACCTCAGAGTTAGCGCTTTGCGCGTTGCAGCATTTAATTTGTCTTCCTGTGCTTCGCGAATAATTTCGCAGCCATACTCATCAGCAAATACAAACCCTTCGGTCTCGGGAAATATTTCCATGGGTACACTTGGATGGGTTACAAAATAAAACCTGTCACAAAAGGCTTTGTACTCATGCCATTTGGTATCTACCAGAAAATCTGCAATCGAAGATTTTATTTCGAAGATAATAATTCCACCTTTACGATCCAGAGCTATTAAATCAGCACGCCGCCCGCTTGAAAGGGTGAGTTCGGGCAAAAATACAAGATCACTTTCTTTCAAACCCTTGATAACACCACGACGAATGGTCATCGCCATTTCAGACTGCCGTCCGTCAAATCCATCTTCATTTTGATGTGGAGAGATGATCGGCATGTTTGTTTTGGATCCCTTTATAGTTGTTGCCAGATTGCAACAATTCGTGATCATCTGGAAAAGTTGCCATATTTACGTTGCGAATCAATACGCTTTGTTGAATTACGCTTACTAGGATTAGCCTGTTGCCCCAAACATAAAGGCAGGATAATCGATTGAGACAAGACAAATGAACAGACGTGCATTCACATTATCACTTCTATCAACGGTGGCTTTAGCAAGTTGCTCATCTATTTCCCGGGACCCGTCACGCGAATTTCGTTCAGATTATGCAGCACGCATTGACGGTGGATATAAACTTCCAGCAATTCCCCTGAAAAAAGTAGACAAGGAATTCCTTCGCCAAGTCGTTGATTATAAAACCAGAGAACGCCCGGGCACAATTATTGTAGATGTTCCATCGCGTCATCTTTATTTGGTGCAACCAGGCGGCAAGGCCATGCGATATGGCGTTGGTGTTGGCAAGCAAGGGTTTGCCTGGTCTGGCAATGCTCGAGTGGGTTGGAAAAAAGAATGGCCAACCTGGACACCTCCTTCACGAATGATCCAACGAAGACCAGATCTTGCAAAGTGGCGCAAAGGCATGCCGCCAGGATTAAACAATCCGCTGGGTCCACGTGCACTTTATCTAACAAAAGGTGGCAGAGATACATTGTACCGGTTGCATGGCACACCAGAGTGGTGGTCAATCGGCAAGGCAGTTTCCTCAGGCTGCATTCGTTTAATGAACCAGGATATCATCGATCTTCATGCCCGGGTTAAGTCAGGTGCAAAGGTGGTCGTAAAGCAAACATAACTTTCTGAAAAATCAGAACTAAAAACCCGCCTGTGAGCGGGTTTTTTTCTACTTATATTTTGCTTATGCGTTTGCAGCCTTATATTCCAAGCGTTTGCGGTGAAGTACAGGCTCCGTATAACCGGAAGGTTGCACATCACCTTCCAAAACCAATTCACATGCTGCTTGAAATGCAACCGAGTTATCAAAATTGGGCGACATATTGCGGTATTCTGCATCGCCTGAGTTTTGTTCATCTACAACGCCGGCCATACGTTTTAGGGTTTCCATAATCTGCTCTTGCGTACAGATGCCATGTTTTAGCCAATTAGCCATATGCTGCGTAGAAATTCGCAGTGTTGCACGGTCTTCCATAAGGCCAACATCGTTGATGTCAGGAACTTTCGAACATCCAACGCCGTGTTCAACCCAGCGGACCATATACCCCAGAATGCCTTGGGCATTGTTATCCAGTTCGTTTTGAATATCTTCTGGTGTCCAATTTGGACGAATGGCAACCGGAATTGTCAAAATATCATCGATGCTGGCGCGGCCACGGCTGGAGATTTTGGATTGCTCTTCAGCAACATTTACCTGGTGATAATGTGTCGAGTGAAGGGTTGCTGCAGTTGGTGAAGGAACCCATGCACAATTTGCACCCGCTTTTGGATGGCAAATTTTTTGCTCCAGCATATCAGCCATAAGATCGGGCATCGCCCACATGCCTTTGCCAATTTGTGCATGCCCAGAAAGTCCGCATTCAAGACCAATATCCACATTCCAGTCTTCATAAGCTGAAATCCAGGCTGCACCTTTAATATCGCCCTTGCGAAGCATTGGGCCGGCAAGCATGGATGTGTGAATTTCATCTCCCGTACAATCAAGGAAACCTGTGTTGATGAAAACAACACGTTCTTTAGCCGCCCGAATGCACTCTTTGAGGTTTGCTGTGGTGCGGCGTTCCTCATCCATAATTCCCATTTTCAGGGTATTTGGTTTCATGCCCATGGCTTGTTCAACTCGGCCAAATAATTCGACCGCAAAGGCGACTTCTTCAGGACCGTGCATTTTTGGCTTAACGATATACATGGAACCTTCGCGCGAATTGCCATTGCGCCCATTTTCACCAAGGTCATGAAGCGCAATCATCGCGGTCATCATGCAATCCATTATGCCTTCAGGAATTTCCTTGCCACCATCAAAAGTAATGGTAATGCCAAGTTGATTTCAGGATTTATCTCTGATAAGGGTGGGCTATGAA
>JAALLB010000287.1 GCA_011087745.1 Hyphomicrobiales bacterium
CACATGGAAAGACCCATCCGGTCACCTTCAGCAAAGATGTGTGCATACGGTAGCCGACAAACAAGGGGCGGTGGTTTTTTGTTTTTGGCTTTGTCTAAATCTGAAAAATTAACCTTCTGATTACCAACCATTAACTCCCTGCTTACCAAGTTGCGTCACAATGAAGACTGACTTAGCGAATCGTATGGAGTACGCCCTCATGAGCATCAAAAATGGTGACAATGATTTTCCCCTGGAACTGGCTGATATGGCAGCGGCAGATAAATTTGCTGAAGAAATGGATGATGTGCTGCTTGATATTGCAGACATGAACCCTGAAATTTGCCCACCGGATCGCCGTTTTTACAAAGGCGATAAAGAAGCCTGGGTCTATGAGCACGGAAATATTTCCGAACTGGTTTTTGTAAAAGTAGACTGAGTAAAAAAGTTTAACTCACTCCCATTCAATCGTCCCAGGTGGTTTGGACGTTACATCATAAACAACACGATTGATGCCGCGCACTTCGTTGATGATGCGCGTTGCTGCTTTTCCCAGGAATTTCATGTCGTAGGGATAAAAATCAGCTGTCATACCGTCAACGGATGTCACAGCTCTTAGTGCACATACGAATTCATAAGTTCGACCATCGCCCATTACGCCCACGGTTTGCACGGGTAATAAAACTGCGAATACCTGCCAAATTTCATCGTAAAGACCCGCATTGCGAATTTCATCGAGATAAATCGCATCTGCCTTGCGCAATATCTCCAATTTATCGCGTGTAATCCCGCCTGGGCATCTGATTGCCAATCCTGGACCTGGGAACGGATGACGTCCAACAAACTTGTCTGGCAACCCAAGTTCACGGCCAAGAACGCGTACTTCATCTTTGAAAAGCTCGCGAAGTGGCTCAACCAGTTGCATGTTCATACGCTCTGGCAATCCACCTACATTGTGGTGGCTTTTGATTGTGACTGACGGCCCTCCGGTAAAAGAGACGCTTTCAATGACATCGGGATAAAGTGTTCCCTGGGCAAGGAACTCAGCACCGCCGAGTTTTTTTGCCTCTTCTTCAAAAACATCGATGAAGAGTTTGCCAATGATTTTGCGTTTGGTTTCCGGATCTGCTTCGCCTTCTAGCTCGTTGATGAACATGTCTGCTGCATCCACGTGGACGAGCGGAATGTTATAGTGTTCCTTGAACATGGAAACGACTTCAGCTGCTTCATTCATGCGCATCAAACCGTGATCAACCAGAATACAGGTTAGCTGATCACCTATTGCTTCATGGATCAGCAAGGCTGCAACGGATGAATCTACGCCACCGGACAGACCACAAATTACGCGTTTGTCTCCTACCTGTTTGCGAATCTTTTCTATTGCCTGTTCACGGTATGCCGCCATCGACCAATCACTTTTAATTCCGGCAATCTTGTGAACAAAGTTTGCAAGAATTTTTGCACCATCGGGTGTGTGCACTACTTCTGGATGGAACATGGTTGTGTAGTAATTGCGCGCTTCGTCTACCGCAATCGCACAAGGTGCATTGGGCGAAGTTGCTACAACTTCAAAACCATCCGGCAATTGTGTGACCCGGTCACCATGCGACATCCATACTGGATATTTTCCGCCCTCATCCCAGACACCCTCAAACAACGGACTGTTTTTATGTATTTCAATATCTGCAGCCCCAAACTCGCGGTGATGACCGCCTTCAACCTTGCCACCAAGCTGTGCGCATAGCGTTTGTTGGCCATAGCAAATACCCATAATTGGAATACCGCTATCAAATACTTCTTGCGGTGCGCGGGGTGAACCTTCTTCAGGAACAGATGCCGGCCCGCCAGAAAAGATCACTGCTTTTGGATTCATCTTAGCAAAGGCTTGCGAGGCTGTATTGAACGGGTGAATTTTGCAATAAACGCCGGTCTCACGAACGCGGCGCGCAATGAGTTGGGTCACTTGAGACCCGAAGTCGATTATAAGTAGAGAGTTCGATGGTGTTTTCATATTCAGGACTTAAATTATCAAGCCAACCGTGGCAATTGCTGATTTAGGGTTACGCACTGTTTGAAGGATGGTTTTTCATTTCACCGGTATTTGATTTTACGAGTTTATCGGCAAGATTGCGATTAAAGCTTGCTTCCAAGGCGTAGCGCACTTCTGTGTTTCTTGCCAAATGCTCTCGCAATCTGACTTTGTCAAACGCCAAATATCTTACAGTATCTATGGTTATTGCAGTTGCAGATGCCTGTTTTCCGGTTAGGTAACTCATCTCGCCAAGAAAATCACCCTTGTGAACTTCGCCAATTGGACGCTGTGAATGGCTGACCACAGCCTTGCCGCTGACAATGAATTTCAGTTTTTCAGGGGTTGTGTCTTCAACAATCAAAACCGTATCTTCATGAACTTCGGTCCAGGCTCCCAATTTCACCAAGCGTCTGGCATGGGAGCGTTCAATATTTGGCAGGCAGGTTTGAATGAAATATTTCTCATCTTCACTGAAACTGCCCCGTCTGTTTTCTATTTGCAGGATCAGCAGTTGGGCAATGTTGACCAATGTAAAGAGTGTTTCCCAGAACATCGACACTTTGTCATCTAGCATCCAATAATAAAATGCAGAAATTGAACCGGCCAGGATTGCAAGCGCACGCAGCCAGTTGATATTGCGCATCATCATTGGTAACTACCCAGCTACTGGCTTTGTCATTTAGGGGTGCGACAATTTGAATCGG
>JAALLB010000288.1 GCA_011087745.1 Hyphomicrobiales bacterium
AATCACATTTATGAAAAAATTCAACGCCTTATCCAATAGCGTCTAGTACTGTGATTGGATTGTAAGGTTTTGTAGTGAAGTTTGACATTATTTGGATATATTTTGCGTTATAATGTTGTTGTTGCTTAATAACTTACAGGAATAATGGGCTGTCCTTTTTGAAGCAAATATCAGATAATTCTTGGACTTCTGGTGCTGTTCTCAGCGCTCCAATTAATTTTGCTCGCTTCAAAAAAACTGCTGCGCTGGGTTTTGCTGCGCTTATACTTACCTCGTGCGTGAATTCGCAAGGTGAGCTTGATGGCGCGGGAACATTAAAATCAAGCTGGGTTCGTCCTGACGACCCTCAAGAGCAGATTGGTGCAAAGGAGCATCCGGCTGTGGTTGCCAAGTATGGCGGCACCTATAGTAATGTTCAGGCGGAACGTTTGATCGCAGTTATTGTCGGTAAACTTGTCGCGCAGTCAGAAGATCCTTCAAGAGTTTATAAGATCACTTTGCTGAACTCACCTAAAGTCAATGCCTTTGCTTTGCCTGGAGGGTTTTTATATGTGACACGAGGGTTACTGGCGCTTGCAAATGATTCATCAGAACTTGCAGCTGTGATTGCTCATGAAATGGCGCATGTTTCATCAAATCATGCTGTTATTCAACAGGAAAAACAAAACTCAGCAGCAATTGGAAAGCAAGTTGTTGCAGAAGTCTTGGAAGACAGTCCAGCCGGGCAAATTGCATTAGCTGCCAATCAGATTAGGTTGACGCGATTTTCTCAAGACCAGGAATTACAGGCCGATACGGTTGGAATTCGAATGGCTGGGCGCGCAGGTTATGATCCGTTTGCTGCTGCACGGTTCCTTAAGACGATGGATAGCTATCGTAAGTTTATTGCTGGCGATAAAAATTTTGACAGTTCTGATAATTTTACGTCCAGTCATCCGGCAACACCGAAACGCATTGAATTAGCTCGCCGACATGGTCGGTTTTTTGGAAGCCCTGGCATTGGCACGCGAGATAGAGCGCGATATTTGCAAGGCATTGATGGAATTTTGTTTGGTAATACGACCGAAGAAGGCTTTGTTCGCGGCCAGAGTTTCTCTCATGCTGGACTTGGGATAACGTTTGATGCACCTAAAGGCTTCACAATTGATAATCAAGCCAAAGCAGTTCTTGTTTCCGGGCCCAATGATATCGCCACAAGATTTGATGCTACAGTAGTTTCCAGTCGAACTGGATTGGCAGAGTATTTAAAAAGTGGGTGGATAACGGGTCTAGTTGATGAAACGATTAGGGAAGAGTCTATCAATGGGTTTCAATCTGCAACAGCAATCGCCAGGGGCGATGCATGGCGATTTAAAGTAAGAGTTATCCGCAATGAAAACCAAGTTTATCGTTTTATAACCGCTGCACCGCAAACCAACACTAATATTGATGCCGTTTCACGCAGAATAACAGAGAGCTTTAGGGTTTTATCGAAAAATGAAATTGCGGGCCTTAAACCTTTGGTTATCAGGGTTGTGAGCGTTGACGCAGTAGAAAGTAAGGCAACATTGGTTTCGAGAATGCGTGGGTCATCCAATCCAGAAAAACTTTTTAACCTTCTCAATGGCATGAAATCTGACGATGTGCTCTCAGCTGGCCAAAAAGTTAAAATTGTAGCCACTAAATAAGCTGAGTTATTGCTGGATTTTCTTCAGTTAAAATTGCCTCAAGTTTCTTGAACGCTCTGTTTTCAAGTTGGCGAACTCGTTCTTTTGCCACGCCAAGCTCATTTCCCAATTCCTCTAACGTTGCCCCTTTTTCGCTCAATCGACGACTGTTGATAATGTGAAGTTCCCGCTCATTTAATACCGTTAATATAGATCTAAGCCATTCGCTGCGTCTTTCACCGTTTATGATGTCGCTTACATTGGCATCCGGAAGAGGCGTTTCACTTTGTAGAAAATCTTGCCGTTCGGTGCTGCTTTCATCATCCGTTGCAACAGGTGCATTTAAAGATATATCAGGCCCACCCAAACGGGCGTCCATTGTTGCAACATCTTTTGGAGAAACTCCGATTGCCTTCGACAGTTCTTGATATAGCTCATGGCTGTTTATATTTTTATCAAGCTTGGTAATTTGGGCCCTCAGGCGTCGCAGGTTAAAGAACAGGGATTTTTGGCCAGAACTTGTTCCACCCCGAACAATGGACCAATTTCTGAGAATGTGATCCTGAATCGAAGCGCGTATCCACCAGGTTGCATAAGTTGAAAAGCGTACTTCACGGCGCGGGTCAAATCGCGCTGTAGCTTCCAGCAGACCTACATGCCCTTCTTGAACAAGATCAGACATCGGCAAACCATATCTACGAAACTTTGAGGCGACTGCTATTACCAGCCTCATGTGAGCAGAGGTTAGTTGGTGAAGGGCTTCTTGATCTTGCTTCTCCGCCCAAAGCACAGCGAGTTCGTGTTCTTTTTCTCTTTCCAGGTATGGTGCCTTACTTGCAGCTTTTACTAGGTTCTTTCCGATGTTTTCTTGATATGCCACACGTGTTCTCCCAACTTACATTATTTGCTAATGTAACGTGGAAAAACGGCAAAATGTTTCAAATTTGGTAATAAAAACTTGAAAGGCCCAAACATTTAAGTGTGAGTCTTTGGAAATTCTCACAGTACTAGACTCTTGATCTGAATGCGTTGGTGAGTTTAGGTTTTGAACGC
>JAALLB010000289.1 GCA_011087745.1 Hyphomicrobiales bacterium
CTGAAACGTCAACCCCAAATAATCAGATTTTCAAGGACTCGGAGTATAGTCATAAATCCCTCCAAATAAAAATGGGCACCAGAAACTCTGATACCCATTTTGGAACTTATGCAAGTTTAAAGATTATGCGCTCGCGGCTAAACTATGTTCACCTGCGTCACGATCCTCTTTCAAAAGCTCAGCAATCAGGAAAGCAAGTTCAAGTGATTGGTTTGCATTCAAGCGCGGATCACAATGGGTGCGATACCGTGAACCAAGATCGTCCGCTGTTACTTCCTTGGCACCGCCAGTACATTCAGTAACATCTTGACCTGTCATCTCGAAGTGCACACCACCAGCATAGGTTCCCTCTGATTTGTGAATTTCAAAGAAATTTTTCACTTCGGAAAGCACATAGTCAAATGGACGTGTTTTATAGCCTCCAGCAGAGATGGTATTGCCGTGCATCGGGTCACAAGACCAAACCACTTTTTTACCTTCACGCTCAACTGCACGAATAAGTGCCGGTAAATGCTTACCAACTTTTTCATGGCCAAAACGATTAATAAGCGTCAGACGCCCTGGTTCATTTTCTGGATTTAGAATATCACAAAGTTCCAGCAAACCATCAGCAGTCATTGATGGACCACACTTTAATCCGATCGGATTTTTAATGCCGCGGAAATATTCAACATGCCCATGATCCGGCTGACGGGTTCTATCGCCAATCCAAAGCATATGGCCTGAAGTTGAATAATAATCACCTGATGTTGAATCGGTGCGCGTCATTGCTTCTTCATAACCCAGAAGAAGCGCTTCATGACTTGTGTAGAAATCTGTCTCACGAAGGCGCGGATGATCATCGGTAGAAAAACCAATTGCTTTCATGAAACGAAGTGTTTCACCAAGACGATCTGCAAGTTCCTTGTATCGCTCACCCGCTGGGCTGTCATTTACAAAACCAAGCGTCCATTCATGAACGTGCTCAAGATTAGCATAACCGCCCTGCGCGAACGCACGAATTAGATTAAGAGTAGCAGCAGACTGGCGGTATGCCATTATCTGACGTTCCGGATCTGGAATACGAGAAGCTTCATCAAAGCCGATACCGTTGATGATATCACCACGGTAACTTGGGAGCGTTACATCATCTTTTGTTTCATTGTCTGATGATCGAGGCTTTGCAAATTGACCAGCAATACGGCCAACCTTAACAATCGGTTTTGCAGCAGCATATGTAAGAACAACAGACATCTGAAGAAAAACACGAAAGAAATCACGGATATTGTCCGCACCATGTTCAGCAAATGCTTCAGCGCAATCACCACCTTGTAGAAGGAAAGCGCGGCCCTCGGCAACATCAGCAAGCTGACGTTTTAATGCCCTCGCCTCGCCTGCAAAAACCAAAGGCGGATAAGATGCAAGACGCTCTTCAACTGTTTTGAGTGCTGCTTGATCGGAATACTCCGGAACCTGAATAATCGGTTTTGATCTCCAGGAAGTCGGTGTCCATTTTTGTGCCATTGGTTTTTACCTATTTTATACGTTTACATCGACGGCAGTCACAAATGACCGCCCTAATACTGAGCGTTATAGCGGGTTCGTAAAACTTTTTCCACAGGATTGTTTATTGAAAGTAAATCTGCATCAGGTTTGCAAAACTCAGATTTTAAAGCGCTCTGATTTGCTGAACACTTTCAGTCAAGCTGCTCCATTGTTGCAGTCAAATCATCATAATATTTTTGCGTGATCTCAGGTACACCGGAATCGCTGCATAATCTTGGTATTGTTCTTTCGGAAAAATGTCTTGCACTCAAACTTGGCCAATGCGTCTTTTGATCTGTTAACAGCTTAACTGCTTCATCTTTTTTCCCCAGTTGATTAAGCAAAGCAGCTCGACGCATAAGAGTAAAAGCGGTTTGGAAAATTTGGGCTGCCCGGTCTTCCGCATCCAGTGAAAGCTCCAATTCACCTCTGTTCATGTATAAGCCAGCCAGGGAACTAAGTGTAATCCATCTCAACGGATTATCTTTTCCCAAAGATGCATCAAATTCAACTGCCTCTTTGATTTTTGCGTCGGGAGTAAGAACACAAGTATAGGGTATCGTTATCGTGAAAAAGCTGGCCAATGCATTATTTGGATCAATTTCCAGAACACGTTGCATGGTACGGACGGCATCCTTTAAAAGACCAGAATGCCAATAGGATATTGCAACATTAAGAATTGAAAGCCCGTCGCCAGGTGACAGTTCCAATGCTTTCGCACGACTAAAGGATGCTTCTTCACTTGCTTCTTTTGTATCAGATGAAGCATCCACATTTGCCAGATAAGCAACCTTGTCCGAAATGACCGAATAAGCAGGCCCGAATTCCGGGTCTTTTTGTACGGCCAACCGTGCAAATTTTAGACGTTCCTTTTACCAAGTCAGACTATTGGTAATTGCACCCGAAAACCACGTAGACATGACATATAACTGCCTTGCAGTGAGGGTATTTGGATCGCGACCCTCTAGCGATTTTTGGGATGCCCCAAATATTTGGGAATATAAATCACGTGTTACCTTGGCAACAATCTGGCTTTCATCTTCATCAAGACCAAACGCTCGAGCCCAAACTAGCACATCGGTATGCATATTGATTATACTCCGAGTCCTTGAAAATCTGATTATTTGGGGTTGACGTTTCAGGCTTG